>NZ_JAAKGN010000020.1:0-45307 GCF_011039295.1 Modestobacter sp. KNN46-3
TTGAACGAGATCGGCTGGAAGCTGAACAGCCCCTGCTGCTTGCGGTTGGCCGGGAGCAGGGCGATGCCGAGGTCCTTGGCCTCTCGCGGTGAGCGCGGCCGCACCTCCTCCCCGTCCACGAGGACCGGGCAGGAGATGGTGCTCATCGTCGTCATCGCCCTGCTCTGGCTGGCCCTGAGCCTGGCGACCCCGGCGTTCTTCACGTCCGGCTCGATCGTCCCGCTGCTGGTCGGGATGACGCCGATCGCGCTCATCGGCATCGGCATGACGATCGTGATCATCACGGGCGGCATCGACGTGTCGGTGGGCAGCATCGTGATGGTCTGCTCGGTCATCGTCGCCCAGACGATGGTCGGGAGCGGGCTCCCGCTGCCGCTGGCGGTGCTGCTGGCCGTCGCCATCGGCGGCGTCCTCGGCCTGGTCAACGGCGTGCTGATCGCCTACGGGCGGGTGCACGCCATCATCATCACCTTCGGCACGCTGAACCTCTTCCGGTTCATCGGGCTGCAGGTCTTCGACTCCTCCACCGTCGAGGGCATCCCCCGCACGCTCAACTTCTTCGGGCGCGGCGAGGCCGGGCGCACCCTGGGCATCCCGCACAGCTTCGTGATCATGCTGGTGCTCGCCGCGCTTGTCTGGTGGTACCTGCGGCACACCGCCGGGGGGCGGCACTTCTACGCGATCGGGAACGACCAGCAGGCCGCGCGGCTGGCCGGGATCTCCGTGCGCACCCGGGTGCTGATGGCCTACGTCGTCACCGGGCTGCTCGCCGGGCTCGCCTCCTGCTTCGTGCTCGCCCAGGGCACCTCCAGCCTGGCGGCGAACGTCGGGTCCGGCCTGGAGCTCGCCGTCATCGCCGCCGTGGTGATCGGCGGGACGTCGATCATCGGCGGCCGCGGCTCGGTGCTCGGCACCGTGCTCGGCGCGCTGCTCGTGCAGACCGTCGCGACCGGGGTCACCCAGCTGGGCTGGCGCTCGCAGCTGTCCGACCTGTTCGTCGGCCTCTTCATCCTCATCGCCGTCGGCGCCGACCTCATCCGCCAGCGGACCCGGAGGGCCTCGTGAGCACCCAGACCACCCCCGGAACGGAGCCCAGCGCGGACTCCGGCAGCACCGTCGAACCGACCGCCGGCGGCACCGAGAGCCTCCCGGCCAAGGTGCTGCGGATCCTGCTCACCCAGCGGATCGCCCTGCTGGTCCTGCTGCTGGCCACGGTGCTGATCACCATGTCGCAGCTCAGCGCGAACAACTACCTGAGCGCGCCGTACAGCACCTCCTACCTGGCGGCCACGCTGATCAACGCCGTCCCGCTGGTGATGCTCGGGCTGGCCGAGCTGCTGGTGATCACCTCCGGCCGCGGCGGGATCGACCTCTCGGTCGGGGCGATCGTCTCGCTGACCGGCATGGTCTTCGGCTTCGCCTACGGCGAGTGGGGCTGGTCGCTGTCGACCGCGATCGTGCTCGCGGTGGTCTTCGGCGGCCTGTGCGGGGCGGTCAACGGCGCGCTGATCGCCTACCTGGGCTTCCCGGCGCTGATCACCACGCTGGCCACGTACTACGGCTTCAGCTCGCTGGCCCTGGTGGTCAACGACCAGCGGCCGATCAACAGCCAGCCGGTCCAGGACCTGTACTCGACCGCCTCGGCGGTCTCCCTGCCCTTCCTGCCCGAGGCGTTCCCCCGCATCCCGCTGGGCGTCTTCACGTTCCTCATCCCGACCGCCCTCGTGGTGTGGCTGGTCCTGGCCCGCACCACCTACGGCCGGCGGTTGTACGCGATCGGCACCAACGACGTCGCCGCCGAGTGGACCGGCATCAACGTCGCCCGTACCCGCTTCACCGCCTACGTGGCCGCCGGCGCCATCTCGGGTCTGGTCGCGGTGGTCACCGTCGCCCAGTTCGCCTCCGCCCGCCCCGACTCCGGGGTGTCCGGCAACGGCATGGCGCTGCCGGCCATCACCATCGCCGTCCTCGGCGGGGTGGCCATCACCGGCGGCATCGGCCGGGTCGCCGGGGTGGTGCTGGCCGCGCTGCTGATCGTCTGGCTCAACGCCGGGATCCTGCTGGCCGTCCCGGGCAACGCCGGCAGCCAGTTCCAGCTCTTCGCCCTCGGCGTCGTGCTGATCTTCGCCGCCCTGCTGAACGGCTTCTCGAACCGACGCTACGGAGGAACCTCATGACCGCCACCTGGGACCCGTCCCTGGTCAGCACCGAACTCGTCCAGCTCACCCGGGCCCTGGGGGAGCCGGGCCGGGACCTGGCCATCCTCGCCGAGGGCAACACCTCGCAGCTGCTGGACGACGGCCGGGTGGTCGTCAAGGCCTCGGGGTCGGGCATGCGGGACGTCGATGCGCAGGACTTCGTCGTCGTCGACGTCGACCCGCTGGTCGAGCTGATCCGGGACCCGCGGAGCACCCAGGCCGACCTCACCGCGGCGCTGGACGCCGGCGAGCACGAGGGCCGGCGCCGGCGGGCCTCCATCGAGACGCTGGTGCACGTCGCCGCCCAGGCATTCACCCCCACGCCGTTCGTCGGCCACACCCACCCGACTGCGGTGGTGGCCCTGCTGGCCAGCGTTCACGCGGCCACCGCCTACGACACCTACGTCTACTCCGACGAGGCCGTCGTGATCGGCCGGCCGCTGTTCGTGCCCTACGCCCAGCCCGGGGTCGAGCTCGGCCGGGTCTACCTGGAGGGCCTCACCCGGCACTGGGAGACCCACGGCGAGCTGCCGCAGCTGGTGCTGCTGGGCAACCACGGGATCGTGGTGAACGCCCCCAGCACCGCCGGCGTGGAGGGCGTCTCCCAGATGGCCGTCAAGGGCGCCCAGGTCCGTTCGGCGGCCTACGCCATGGGCGGGGTGGTGCCGCTGCCGGCCACGTCGGTGGAGACGTTCTTCGCCCGCGACGACATCGAGGAGCGGCGCCGGATCCTGGCCGGCGGCTCCCGATGACACTGCCGCAGGACCTGCGCGCGGTCTTCCTCGACGTCGGTGGACCGGTCTACGACGACGAGAACTTCGTCGCCGCCGTGCTGCAGGCGCTCGACGAGCTGCGCGCCGACCAGGGCCGTGGACCGGTGGAGCGCAGCGACTTCCGCGCCGTCTACGACCGGATCCGGGCCCAGCAGGGCGGCTCCCTGCGCCGGGCGCTGGCCGCCGAGCTGCTGGGCGACCCGCAGCTGCGCGACGCCCTGCACGAGCGCACCCGGGCGCACTGGCACCACCCCGCGGGCACGCTCTACCCCGACGTGCTGCCCTTCCTCGCCCAGCTGCGCGGCCGGGTGACCGTCGGCGTGCTGGCCAACCAGGAGCGGGCCGTCGTCGACGCGCTCACCCGGGACGGGGTGGCCGACTCCGTCGACGTCTGGGGCGTCTCGGCCATCGTCGGGCACGAGAAGCCCAGTCCCGAGCTGTTCACCTGGTGCCTGGCGCAGGCCGGGGCGCGCCCGAAGCAGGCCGTGCACATCGGCAACCGGCTGGACACCGACGTCCGGCCCGCCGCGGCGCTGGGCCTGGGCACCGTGTGGGTGCTGCGCGGCGAGGCCCCCGACGAGCCCACCCCGGCGCAACTGGCCGAACCGGACCTCGCCGTCCGCGGTCTGGACGGCCTGGCCGCCCGGCTGCTGGCGGGCACGGCGGTCTGATCGTGGGCACCGACCCGGTCGTCCTCGGCATCGACCTGGCCACCGCCGCGGTGCGGGTGGTCGCCGTGGACGCCGGCACCGGCCAGGTGCTGGCCACCGCCGACACCGCGCTGCCCGCGCCGGTCACCCCCCGGCCCGGCTGGGTGGAACAGCGTCCCGAGCACGCCGCCGCCGCGCTGCGGTCGACGGCCGACGTGGTGTCCGCGCTGGGCCCGAGGGCCGCCGCCGTGTGCGCACTGTCGGTCACCGGCACCTCCGGCACGGTGGTGGCCGCGGACGCCGCCGGACGGCCGGTCGGGCCGGCGCTGCTCTACTCCGACGACCGCGGCCTGGCGCTCACCGCGGCGCTGGCCGAGCGCACCGGCGCCCGCCTCGGCTCGGCCGGCACGGTCGGCCGGCTGCTGTGGCTCGCCGGCCAGCCGGACACAGCGCCCGCCCCGGGCCGGCACTACCTGCACAGCGCCGACGTCGTGGTCGCCGCGCTGACCGGGCAGCTGGTCAGCGACACCTCCCACGCCCTCAAGGCCGGGATCGACCCCGCCGCCGCCCGCTGGCCGGAGCTGCTCGCGGACGGCGGCGTCCCGGCCGGCACCCTGCCTCCCCTGGTGCACCCGGGCACGGTGGTCGGCACCGTGCTGCCCGACGTCGCCGCCGGGCTCGGGCTGCCCGCCGGGGTGGCCGTGGTCGCTGGCATGACCGACGGCTGCACCGCGCAGGTCGCCGCCGGTGCCGTGCGGCCGGGCCAGACGATGGGCGTGCTCGGCACCACCCTGGTGCTCAAGGGCGTCAGCGACCACCGGATCGACGCCGGCCCGGTCTACTCGCACCTGGCCCCCGGCGGCCGCTGGTGGCCCGGCGGCGCCTCCAACTCCGGCGCCGGCGTCCTGACCGCCACCGGTGACCTGCCCGGGCTCGACGCCGCGGCCCTGGCCGACGGTCCGTCGCCGCTGATCGCCTACCCACTGCCCCCGCCCCCGCGCACCGGCGAGCGCTTCCCCTTCGCCGACCCCGACGCCGTCGGCTTCCTGGTCGACCCCCGGCGGCCACCGGGTCCGCCTCCGTCACCGGTACAGCGCCACCGCGCGGAGCTGGACGGGGTGGCGTTCGTCGAGCGGCTGGGCCTGGACCGGCTCGCCGAGCTGGGGATCGCCTCGACCGACCACCGGGTGGCCGGCGGCGGCAGCCGCTCCCTCCCCTGGCTGCAGGTCCGCGCCAGCACCCTGGACCGCCCGGTGGCCCGGCCCCGCGACCCCAGCAGCGGCGTCGGCGCCGCGCTGCTGGCCGCGACCGGCTGGACGGCGACCACGCGAACCGAGGACCTCGGTGACCTGCTGGCCGAGGTCGTCGCCCGCGCCGTCCACCCCGACCTGGTCGTCGACCCCGACCCGGCCGAGGTGCCGCAGCTGGAGGAGGGCTACCAGCGGTTCCTGGCCGAGCTCCGCCGCCGCGCCCTCCTGCCCGCCGCCGGCGCGGCATGACCACCCCTGATCAGCACCAGCGGCAGCCCGGCTGCCAGAACGGAGACCCCGTCCCATGAGCGACACCGACCTGCCCCAGGGCGTCCGCGAGCTGCTCGAGCGGTCGCACCGCTACGGCAGCGACCCGACCGTGACCAACTACGGCGGCGGCAACACGTCGGTCAAGGTCACGGTCCCCAGCCCGGCCACCGGGAAGGACGTCGAGCTGGTCTACGTGAAGGGCTCCGGCGGCGACCTGGGCACCCTGCGCGCGGAAGGGCTCGCCGTCCTGCAGCGGGAGCCCTTCCTGGCCCTGGACGACGTCTACCGCGGCGTCGAGCACGAGGACGAGATGGTCGGCCTCTTCCCGCACGCCGCGTTCGGCACCGGCGGGGCGACCCCGTCGATCGACACCCCCATGCACGGCCTGGTCGACTGCCCGCACGTCGACCACCTGCACCCGGACTCGGTGACTGCCCTGGCCTGCGCCGCGGACGGGCCCGCCCTGGTCCAGGAGCTGTGGGGCGGCGCCGTGGCCTGGGTGCCGTGGAAGCGGCCCGGGTGGGAGCTCGGCCGGCAGGTGTCGCAGCTCGCCCAGGACCCGACCGTGATCGGCGCCGTGCTCGGCGGGCACGGGCTGACCAGCTGGGGTGCCACCTCGGCGGAGGCGCAGGAGCGGGCGCTGCGGATCATCGACGAGGCGGCCGAGTTCCTGGCCCGCCGGTCAGTACCCGAGCCGTTCGGCGCGGTGGTGGCCGACCGGGTCGCGCTGCCCGAGGCGCAGCGGCAGGCCCGAGCCGCCGAGCTGTTCCCGTCCCTTCGCCGGGTCGCCTCGGCCAGCAGCCGGCAGGTCGGGCACTTCACCGACTCCGACGTCGTCCTGGACTTCCTGTCCCGCGAGAAGCTCGCCGAGCTGGTGGCGCTGGGCACCTCCTGCCCCGACCACTTCCTGCGCACCAAGATCCGGCCGATGGTGCTCGACGTCCCGGTCGACGCGCCGCTGGCCGACGTCGACGCCCGGCTGGCCGAGCTGCTGGCGGAGTACCAGGCGGAGTACAGCGCCTACTACTCCCGGCACGCGACCCCCGGGTCCCCGGCGATGCGGGGCTCGGCCCCGGCGATCGTGCTGGTGCCCGGCGTCGGCATGTTCTCCTTCGGCGCCGACCACCAGACCGCCCGGGTCGCGGGGGAGTACTACGTCAACGCGATCAACGTGATGCGCGGCGCGGCGGGCGTCTCCTCCTACGCCCCGATCAGCGAGGCGGAGAAGTTCGCCGTCGAGTACTGGCAGCTGGAGGAGGACAAGCTCAAGCGCCGGCCGAAGCCGAAGGCACTGTCCGGCCGGGTCGCGCTGGTGACCGGCGGCGCCTCCGGGATCGGCCTGGCCACCGCCCGGCTGCTGCACGAGCACGGTGCCGACGTCGTCATCGCCGACCTGGACCTGGCCAAGAGCGAGGAGGTCGCCACCGAGCTCGGCGGCCCGGACCGGGCCGTCGCGGTGCGGATGGACGTCTCCGACCCCGCTGCGGTCGCCGCCGCGGTGCAGGAGGCGGTGCTGCGGCTGGGCGGCCTCGACATCGTGGTGAACAACGCCGGGTTCGTGAAGCCGGGCTCCCTCGAGGACACCACCCTCGGCGACTGGGACGCCCAGTTCGCGGTGATGACCCGGGGGAGCTTCGTGGTCACCCAGGCCGCGGCCCGGGTGCTCCGCGGCCAGGGGCTGGGCGGCGACGTGATCAACATCTGCTCGAAGAACGCGGTGTTCGCCGGGCCGAACAACCTGGCGTACTCCTCGGCCAAGGCCGCGCAGGCCCACATGGTGCGGCTGCTGGCCACCGAGCTGGGGGAGGACGGGATCCGGGTCAACGGGATCAACCCCGACGGCGTGGTCCGCGGCTCGGGCATCTTCGCCGGCGGCTGGGGCGCCTCCCGGGCGAAGACCTACGGCGTCGAGGAGGAGGACCTGGGCAAGTTCTACGCCCAGCGCACCGTGCTCAAGGAGGAGGTCCTCCCCGAGCACGTGGCCGGCGCCGTCCTCGCGCTCACCAACGGCACCCTCGCGGTGACCACCGGCCTGCTCATCCCGGTCGACTCCGGGGTGGCCGCCGCGTTCCTGCGCTGACCGTCAGGAGCGAGGACGACCTGACGCACCACCTGTCGCACGCCCCGGTCCCGGGGCACGAGGAAGGAGTCCCATGCCTGTCACCCACGGTGTCCACGCCCTGGTCTGGACCGGGGGCTGGTCCCCGGAGGAGGCCCGCCGGGCCGTCGCCGCCAGCGCCGAGGCCGGGTACGACCTGATCGAGATCGCCCCGATCGACCCGACCGGGTACGACGCCGACCTGACGGCGCGGCTGCTGCAGGAGCACGGCCTGCAGGTCAGCGCCTCCCTCGGGCTGGGCGCGGACACCGACGTGTCCAGCGAGGACCCCGACACGGTGGCCCGTGGCCGGGAGCGGCTGGCCACCGCCCTCGGAGTGCTGCGGGACAGCGGCGGGACGACGCTCTGCGGGGTGCTCTACTCGAAACTGGGCAAGTACGACGCGCCGGCGACCGAGCGCGGCCGGGCGAACTCCCAGGAGGCGATCGCCTGGCTGGCGGACAAGGCCGCCGCATCGGGGATCACCCTCGCGCTGGAGTTCTGCAACCGGTACGAGACGAACGTCCTCAACACCACGCAGCAGACGCTGGACTTCATCGCCGCGGTGGACCGGCCCAACGTCATGGCCCACCTCGACACGTACCACATGAACATCGAGGAGCACTCGTTCACCGAGGCGGTGCGGGCGGCCGCAGCGGCGGGGCGACTGGGCTACGTGCACGTCGGGGAGTCCCACCGCGGGGCCCTGGGCACCGGCTCGATCCCCTGGGCGGAGTTCTTCGGCGCCCTGGACGAGGTCGGCTACGACGGCATCGTGACGTTCGAGTCGTTCTCCTCGGAGGTCGTGCACCGCACGCTCTCCAACGACCTGGCGATCTGGCGCAACCTGTGGACGGACAACCACGCCCTGGCCCGCGACGCCCTGGCGTTCACCAAGGCCGGGCTGGCCAAGGCGGCGGCGCGGCGGGGCGCACCGGGCTGAGGCGCTGACCGCCAGGGAGCCCGATCGCCGGGCCGGGCTCCCTGGCGGGGCTGCTGACGGGACTCCTGGCCGCGCTCAGCGGGTGCGCCGGACCCGGTCCTCCGCGGCCTGCCACGCGGCCTCCTGGCACGGGGTGGGGTCGTGCCGGACGACCTGCTGGGTGGCCCGCAGCAGCGTCCGGAGCTCGGCGAGCCCCCCGCTGAGGGCGCCCCCGGCGCGGGCCTGGACCAGCACGTTGCCCAGCGCCGCCGCCTCGACCGGGCCTGCCAGCACCGGCAGCCCGCAGGCGTCGGCGGTGAGCTGGCAGAGCAGCGTGTTGCGAGCGCCGCCGCCGACCAGGTGGACGACGTCCACCGACCGCCCGGAGAGCTCGGCCGCCTGGCGCACCGTGCGCCGGTAGGCCAGCGCCAGGCTGTCCAGGATGCAGCGGACGGTGGCGGCCTGGCTCTGCGGCGGCGTCTGCCCGGTCTCCCGGCAGACCTCCGCGATCCGGGCCGGCATGTCACCGGGCGGCAGGAAGCGGTCGTCGTCGCAGTCGACGACCGCGCCGAAGGCCGGCTCCCGGGCCGCGGCGTGCAGCAGTTCGGTGAGGTCGGCCGGCAGGCCGGCCGACTGCCAGGTGCGCAACGACTCCTGCAGCAGCCACAGCCCCATCACGTTGCGCAGGTAACGGACCGTTCCGTCCACCCCGAGCTCGTTGGTGAACCCCGCTTCCCGGCTGGCCTCGGTGAGCACCGGGTCGGGCAGCTCCACACCGACCAGCGACCAGGTGCCGCAGGAGACGTAGGCGAAGCGCGCGGACTCCGCCGGCACCCCGACCACCGCGGAGGCGGTGTCGTGCGAGCCCACCGCCGTCACCGGCACCGGCCCGGTCAGCCCCGTCTCGGCGAGCACGTCAGCGGTGAGCTCGCCGAGCCGGTCCCCGGGTTGCCGCAACGGCGGGAACAGCTCGTGCGGGAGGCGGAGCCGGTCGACGAGGTCGGTCGACCACTGCCGGGTGGTGGCGTCCAGCAGCCCGGTGGTGGACGCGTTGGTGAGCTCGGCCCCGACGGCCCCGGTGAGCCAGTACGCCAGCAGGTCGGGGATCAGCAGCGCGTGCCCTGCCAGCCCGAACCCGGCCAGCTGCCGCATCGCCGCGAGCTGGAAGACCGTGTTGAACGGCAGGTGCTGCAGGCCGTTGACCCGGTAGAGCTCGGCCGGTGACACCAGTTCGTGCACCCCGGGGACGGCGGTGGCGTGCCGGGCGTCCCGGTAGTGCACCGGGTTGCCCAGCAGCGCGCCGTCGGCGTCGAGCAGCCCGACGTCGACCGCCCAGCTGTCGATGCCGACGCCGTCCAGCGGCCCGACGTCCCGGCCGGCGGCCCGCAGGCCGTCGAGCACCCCGGCGTAGAGCGCCAGCACGTCCCAGTGCAGCGTGCCGGCGACCCGGACCGGTCGGTTGGCGAACCGGTTGACCTCGTGCAGCTCCAACCGCCCGGGGCCGACCCGCGCCGTCATCACCCGGCCACTCGAGGCCCCGAGGTCGACAGCGGCCAGCGTCAGCTCCCGCCCCCCACCCCCCGCAGCGGCAGAAATGGCCATTTCTGTCGACTTCGTCAGCGGAGGAAGGCGGCGGCGACGCCGGAGTCGACCGGGACGTGCAGCCCTGTCGTCCGGGTGAGCTCGCCACCGGTCAGCGCGAAGACGGCGTCGGCGACGTGGTCGGGCAGCACCTCGCGCTTGAGCAGGGTGCGCTGGGCGTAGTACTTGCCCAGCTCCTCCTCCGGGACGCCGTAGACCGCGGCCCGCTTGGCGCCCCAGCCGCCGGCGAAGATCCCCGACCCGCGGACGACGCCGTCGGGGTTGATCCCGTTGACCCGGATCTGGTGCTCGCCGAGCTCGGCGGCCAGCAGCCGCACCTGGTGGGCCTGGTCGGCCTTGGTCGAGGAGTAGGCGATGTTGCTCGGCCCGGCGAAGACCGCGTTCTTGCTGGAGATGTAGACGACGTCGCCGCCCATGCCCTGCTCGATCATGATCCGGGCCGCCTCGCGGGAGACCAGGAACGAGCCCTTGGCCATCACGTCGTGCTGCAGGTCCCAGTCCTGCTCGGTGGTCTCCAGCAGCGGCTTGGAGATCGACAGCCCGGCGTTGTTGACCACCAGGTCGACCCCGCCGAAGGCGAGCACGGCCGCCCGGAACGCCGCGGCCACCGCCTCGGCGTCGCTGACGTCGGCCGCCACGCCCACCGCGACGTCGGCCGAGCCGATCTCTGCAGCGGCGTCGGCGGCCTTGGTCAGGTCGAGGTCGGCGACGACGA
This sequence comes from Modestobacter sp. KNN46-3, assembly GCF_011039295.1. Taxonomy (NCBI): domain Bacteria; kingdom Bacillati; phylum Actinomycetota; class Actinomycetes; order Geodermatophilales; family Geodermatophilaceae; genus Modestobacter; species Modestobacter sp. KNN46-3. The sequence continues at coordinate 10,479 of NZ_JAAKGN010000020.1, forward strand.
CGCACGCGCCCTCGGCGGCCAGCCGCTGGGCGATCGCCTTGCCGATCCCGCTCGCCGCGCCGGTCACCAGCGCGACCCGGGTGGCCAGCGGCTTGGGCTTCGGCATCCGGGCGAGCTTGGCCTCCTCCAGCGCCCAGTACTCGATCCGGAACTTCTCGCTCTCGTCGATCGGCGCATAGGTGGAGACCGACTCGGCGCCGCGCATCACGTTGATCGCGTTGACGTAGAACTCACCGGCGACCCGGGCGGTCTGCTTGTTCGCCCCGAAGCTGAACATGCCGACGCCGGGCACCAGCACGATCGCCGGGTCCGCGCCGCGCATCGGCGGGGAGTCCGGGCTCGCGTGCCGCTCGTAGTAGGCCGCGTAGTCGGCGCGGTAGGCCTCGTGCAGCTCCTTGAGCCGGGTCCCGACGTCCTCGACCGGGGCGGACGCCGGCAGGTCGACCACCAGCGGGCGCACCTTGGTGCGCAGGAAGTGGTCGGGGCAGGAGGTGCCCAGCGCGGCCAGCCGCGGGTGCTCGGCCGACGCCAGGAAGTCCAGCACGACGTCGGAGTCGGTGAGGTGCCCGACCTGCGGCTTGTCGGTGCTCGCCAGGCCGCGGATCACCGGGAAGAGGGCAGCAGCCTTGGCCCGGCGCTCGGCCTCCGGCAGCGCCTCGTACCCGGGCAGCGGCGCACCGAAGGGCTGCGGCCGGCCGCGCTCGGCGAGGAACCGCTCCGCCGTCCGGATGATCTCCAGCGAGTTGGCCTCGCACTGCTCACTGGTGTCGGCCCAGGCGGTGATGCCGTGCCCGCCCAGGACGGCCCCGATGGCCTGCGGGTTCTTCTCCGCGATGTCGGCGATGTCCAGGCCGAGCTGGAAGCCGGGACGGCGCCACGGCACCCACGCGACGCGGTCGCCGAAGCACTCAGCCGTCAGCGCCTCGCCGTCGGCTGCGGTGGCCAGCGCGATGCCGGAGTCCGGGTGCAGGTGGTCGACGTGCGCGGCCCGGACCAGGCCGTGCATCGCGGTGTCGATGGACGGCGCGGCGCCGCCCCGGCCGTGCAGGCAGTAGTCGAACGCGGCGACCATCTCGTCCTCGCGGTCGACGCCCGGGTAGACGTCGACCAGCGAGCGCAGCCGGTCCAGCCGGAGGACGGCCAGGCCGCCCTCGGTCAGGGTGCCGAGGTCGCCGCCGGAGCCCTTCACCCAGAGCAGCTCGACGGGCTGCCCGGTCACCGGGTCGGTCTCGGTGCCGGCGGCGGAGGTGTTGCCGCCGGCGTAGTTGGTGTTGCGCGGGTCCTCGCCCAGCCGGTTGGAGCGGGCGAGCAGGTCACTGACCACGGGGTTCGTCATGAGGTGGGTCCTTTCGGCGCTGAGGGTCCTCGCGCGGCCCTGCTGCAGGGGCCCGCCGCGAGCGGAGCGAGTGGTGGGGGGCAGCAGGGGCCTTGCTCAGGCGCCCCAGGAGGCCTGCTGGCCGCCGACGCGCTCGGCGGCGGTCTTCTCGGCGTGGCCGGAGGCGGCGTAGGCCCGGTAGGGGTCGGCGGGCAGGCCCTTGGACTCGCGCAGCTCGGCGAGCAGCGGGCGGACGTCGGTGTTGTAGGCGTCCATCAGCGCGCCGTTGGCGCCGAGCACGTCACCGCTGCGCTGCGCGGCCCGCAGGGCCTCACGGTCGACCAGCAGCGCCTTGGCGGTGGCCTCCTGGACGTTCATCACCGAGCGGATCTGGCCGGGGATCTTCGGCTCGATGTTGTGGCACTGGTCGAGCATGAAGTTGACGCCGGAGTCCGGGCGCAGCGCGTCGGCCCGGACGATCTCGTTCATGATCCGGAACAGCTGGAACGGGTCGGCCGCGCCCACGATCAGGTCGTCGTCCCCGTAGAAGCGGGAGTTGAAGTCGAACGCACCGAGCCGGCCGACCCGCAGCAGCTGGGCGACGATGAACTCGATGTTGGTGTTCGGCGCGTGGTGGCCGGTGTCCAGCACGACCTTGGCCTGGTCGCCGAGGGCCAGGCAGTGCAGCAGCGAGGTGCCCCAGTCGGGGATGTCCATCGTGTAGAAGTACGGCTCGTAGAACTTGTACTCGAGGATCAGCCGGTGCTCGGGGTCCAGCTCGGCGTAGATCTGCTGCAGCGACTCCGCGAGCCGCTCCTGGCGGTCGGTGATGTCGTCCTGGCCCGGGTAGTTCGTACCGTCGGGCAGCCAGATCTTCAGGTCGGTGGAGCCGGTGGCCCGCATGACGTCGATGCACTGCACGTGGTGGGCCACGGCCTTGGCCCGCACGGCTGGGTCGGCGTGGGTGAGCGACCCGAGCTTGTACTCGTCGGCCTGGAACAGGTTCGAGTTGATCGCGCCGATGGAGACGCCCTCGTCGGTGGCGTGCTGGGCGAGCTTCCCGAAGTCGTCGACCAGGTCCCACGGGATGTGCAGCGAGACCCGCGGCGCGGCGCCGGTGTGCCGGTGCACCTGGGCGGCGTCGCTGATCTTCTCGAACGGGTCCCGCGGGACGCCGGGGGTGCTGAAGACCTTGAAGCGGGTGCCGGCGTTGCCGAACGCCCAGGAGGGCAGCTCGATCGTCTGCTCGGCGAGGGCGGCGAGGGTCTGGGCGCGCAAGTCGGTGGTCACGGGGTCTCTCCGTTCGTGGTGGTGTGCTCCCCGGCGGCCCGCAGCTGGGCGTCGAGGTCGAAGACGAGGTCGAGCGAGGACTTGCCGCGGCCGTCCCCGGTCTCGAAGAAGGGGGCCATCTCGGCCTCCCAGCGGGCGCTGACCTCCGCGGCGTCCACGGCGGCCTGGGCGGCGTCGAGGTCGTCGGTGACGACGGTGCCGACGAGCAGCCCGTCCTCGCGCAGGAAGAGCTGGTAGTCGCGCCAGCCGGCGTCCCGGAGCGCGCGGAGCATCTCCGGCCACACGGCGGCGTGCCGCTCGCGGTACTCCTCGAGCCGGTCGGGCCTGACCTGGAGGGTGAAGCAGACGCGGGGCACGGACCCTCCTCGCTGAAACGATTCACAAGGTGCTGTGGGCCACAGTAGGATGCTGCGTGCGAGCGGTCAACGGGCCGACCGGGAACCGAGGGGGCAGCGCTGACCGCCAGCATCAGGGACGTCGCCGTCCACGCCGGCGTCTCGGTCGGCACGGTCAGCAACGTCCTCAACCGGCCCGACACGGTCAGCCCCGGCACCCGGGAACGGGTGCTGGGCGCGATCACCGCGCTGGGCTTCGTGCGCAACGAGTCGGCCCGTCACCTCCGGGCCGGCCGCAGCCGCACCATCGGGCTGGTCGTGCTGGACATCGCCAACCCGTTCTTCACCGACGTCGCCCGCGGGGTCGAGGAGGTGGCCAACGCGCAAGGGCTGTCGGTGATCCTCTGCAACTCCGACGGCCGGCCGGCCAAGGAGGCCGCCCACCTGGAGGTGCTCACCGAGCAGCGGGTGCGGGGGGTCGTCCTCACCCCCACCGCGGAGCTCTCCCCGCAGATCGAGACGCTGCGGCAACGGGGCGTCCCGGTCGTGCTGCTCGACCGCCGCGCAGCCGGCCCCGACCAGTGCGCCGTGGCCGTCGACGACGTCCTCGGGGGCCGGCTGGCCGCCGACCACCTGCTCGAGCGCGGGCACCGCCGGATCGCCTTCATCGGCGGCCCCGAGGGGCTGCCCCAGCTGCAGGAGCGCTACCAGGGGGTCGTCGCCGCCGTCCGCGAGGGCACCGGGTCCGACGACGCGCTCGCCGTGATCACCCCCGGGACGCTCACCGTCGCCGGTGGCCGCGAGGCCGCGTCCCGCATCCTCGGCCTGCCGGCCGGGCTCCGCCCCACCGCCGCCGTCTGCGCGAACGACCTGCTGGCGATGGGGGTGCTCCAGGAGATGGTGCGCCACCAGGTCCGGGTGCCAGACGACTTCGCCATCGTCGGCTACGACGACATCGACTACGCCGCAGCCGCCGCCGTCCCGTTGACCTCGGTCCGCAAGCCCCGCCACGAACTCGGCCGCCGCGCGGCGGAGCTGCTGCTGGACGAGGCTGCAGCCGAGGGCCACCAGCACGACCAACCCGTCTTCGAGCCGATGCTCGTCGTCCGCGAGTCCAGCGCGGTCCGGCGACTCCGCCCGACCGTCGCGAGCTGAGAGGAGGAGCCGCCCGTGAAGGTCGCGCTCTTCGCCACCTGCCTGGTGGACACCCTGACCCCCTCGGTGGCCCGGGCCACCGCCACGCTGCTGCAACGGCTGGGACACGAGGTCGTGGTCCCGCCGGGGCAGTCCTGCTGCGGGCAGATGCACGTCAACACCGGGTACCGCCGGGAGGCGGTCCCGATCGTCGCCAACCACGTGCGGGCCTTCGCCGGCGCCGAGGCGATCGTGGCGCCCTCAGGGTCCTGCGTGGCCTCGATCCACCACCAGCAGGCCGCCGTCGCCCGCCGGGCCGGGGAGCACCGGCTGGCCGACGAGGCGGAGGAGCTGGCCGGGCGCACCTACGAGCTGTCCCAGTTCCTGGTCGACGTGTTGGGGGTGACCGACGTCGGCGCCTACTACCCGCACCGGGTCACCTACCACCCGACCTGCCACTCGCTGCGGCTGCTCAAGGTGGGCGACCGGCCCTACCAGCTGCTGCGGGCGGTGCGCGGGCTGGAGCTGGTCGAGCTGCCCGGTGCGGAGCAGTGCTGCGGCTTCGGCGGCACGTTCGCGGTGAAGAACGCCGACACCTCGACCGCGATGCTCACCGACAAGATGGCCAACGTCCTCGGCACCCGCGCCGAGGTCTGCACCGCTGGGGACGCCTCCTGCCTGATGCACATCGGCGGCGGCCTCTCCCGGCTCCGGGCCGGCACCCGCACGGTGCACCTGGCCGAGATCCTCGCCTCGACGGAGGAAGCCGTGACCCCCGACCAGCACACGAGCCCGGCGGTGTCCGCATGACTGCCACCGTCCCCCCGAAGGCGCCCACGTTCCTCGGCCTCCCGACCGCCCCCCGCGGCGTGGGCCACCTGCGCGGCGACCAGTCCTTCCCGGACGCCGCCCGGGGCGCGCTGCGCGACGGGCAGCTGCGGGCCAACCTCGGCCACGCCACCAGCACGATCCGCGGCAAGCGGGCCAAGGTGGTCGACGAGCTGCCCGACTGGGCGCAGCTGCGGGAGGCCGGGCGGGCGCTGAAGGCCGCCACGATGGCCCGGCTCGACGAGCACCTGGAGGAGCTGGAGCGCCAGGTCACCGCCCGCGGCGGCGTCGTCCACTGGGCCCGGGACGCGAACGAGGCCAACGAGATCGTCACCCGGCTGGTGCAGGCCACCGGCACCACCGAGGTGGTCAAGGTCAAGTCGATGGCCACCCAGGAGATCGGCCTGAACGAGGCGCTGGAGGCCGCCGGGCTCGACGTCTTCGAGACCGACCTGGCCGAGCTGATCGTGCAGTTGGGGGAGGACAAGCCGTCGCACATCCTGGTGCCGGCGATCCACAAGAACCGCGCCGAGATCCGGGAAATCTTCGCCCGCACCATCCCCGGCGTCGACCCCGCCCTCACCGACGACCCCCGCCAGCTGGCGATGGCCGCCCGCACCCACCTGCGCGAGCGGTTCCTGCGCGCCCGGGTGGCGGTGAGCGGCGCGAACTTCGCCGTCGCCGAGACCGGCACGCTCACCGTGGTGGAGAGCGAGGGCAACGGGCGGATGTGCCTGACCCTGCCGGAGACGCTGATCACCGTCATGGGCATCGAGAAGGTGGTGCCCACCTGGCGCGACCTCGAGGTCTTCCTGCAGCTGCTGCCGCGCTCCTCCACCGGCGAGCGGATGAACCCCTACACCTCGACCTGGGCCGGCGTGACCCCCGGCGACGGGCCGCAGGAGTTCCACTTGGTGCTGCTGGACAACGGCCGCACCGCGGTGCTCGCCGACGAGGTGGGCCGCGAGGCGCTGCACTGCATCCGCTGCTCGGCCTGCCTGAACGTCTGCCCCGTCTACGAGCGGGCGGGCGGGCACTCCTACGGCTCCGTCTACCCCGGGCCGATCGGCGCGGTGCTCTCCCCGATGCTGACCGGAGTGGAGGACAACGCCTCGCTGCCGTACGCCTCCTCGCTCTGCGGCGCCTGCTACGACGTCTGCCCGGTGGCGATCGACATCCCGTCGATCCTGGTGCACCTGCGCGCCGAGCACGTCGAGGCCCAGGAACGGCCGACGGCGGAGGCGGTGGCCTTCCGCGGTCTGGCGAAGGTCATGTCGCACCCCCGGCTGTGGCACCTGGCCCAGCGGGCGTCCCGGCTGGGCCGGCTGATCGCCCGCGGGAGGCCCACGCTGCCCAACGCGCTGCCCCCGCCGGTCTCCGGCTGGACCCGCAGCCGCGACCTGCCCACCCCGCCGAAGGAGACGTTCGTGGAGTCCTGGGTCCGGGAGCACGGGTCATGAGCGGGCGGGCTCCCACGTGCCGACGTTCCACGTGCAACACCGCCGGCGGACGACGGTGAGCGCCCGCGACGAGGTGCTGTCCCGGGTGCGCCAGGCACTGGGCGCGGACCGGACGACACCCGACGAGGTGGTCCGCGACTACCGGCAGACCGACGGCCGCCCGGCCGGCGACCCCGAGTTGCTGGAGCTGCTGGTCGACCGGGTGGAGGACTACCGGGCCACGGTGCTGCGCTGCTCCCCCGCCGAGGTGGGCGCCACCGTGCGGGCCGCCCTGGACCAAGGGCTGGGCGCCGGGTGGGCGGCCGGCGACGTCGTCGTCGCCCCCGGGCTGGCCGAGGACTGCCGGCCGGCCGGCTGCGACGTCGACGACGACCGTCCCGCGGTGCAGCTCGCCGACCGGGCCGCCTCGGTCACCGCGGTGGCCGTGGCGATCGCCGAGACCGGCACCCTGGTGCTCGACGGCTCACCGGCCTGCGGGCGGCGGGCGCTGTCGCTGCTGCCGGACTGCCTGGTCTGCGTGGTGACCGCCGACCAGGTGGTGGGCAGCGTGCCCGAGGGGCTGGCCCGGCTGGACCCGCTGCGCCCGCTCACGATGGTCAGCGGCCCCTCGGCCACCAGCGACATCGAGCTGCAGCGGGTCGAGGGCGTGCACGGCCCGCGCACCCTGCTGGTCGTGCTCGCCGGCTGACGGGGTCAGCCGCTGCGGGTCGGGGGCTCCCCCTCCGCGCGGGCGGCCCGCGCCTGCGCCGGGTCGTAGGCGCAGGCGTCGCCGACCTCGGCGGCCGGGTCCGGCTCCGCCGGCGCGGCACTGGTCGCGCCGGCCGACGGCGTGGGGGACGGCGCCGCCCCGTCCTCGGTCGCGTCCTCCTCGGCCGGGGTGCTCTCGGCCGGGGTGCTCGGGCCCGGCGAGGTGTCCGCGGACGGGGCGTCCGACGAGTTGCCCAGCGCCTGCTGCACCAGCGCCCGGATCCGGTCGTAGTCCGGGTAGGCCGGGTCGATCACCGTGTCGTCGAAGACGACGCTGCGGATCTCGGCGTCCTTCACCTTGAACGCCAGGTCCACGAGGTCGTCCAGCCGGGACTGCGGCACGTCGGTGGACACGATGTCCTGCGTGGTCGCGGCCAGCTGCTGGAACCGGCTGAGCAGGGTCATCGGGTCGGCGGCCTCGACGATCTCGCTGATCACGCACCGTTGGCGGTCCATCCGCTGGTAGTCGGTGAGGCCGAACCGGCCACGGGCGTAGTCGAGTGCGCGCTGGCCGTCCATGTGCTGGTCCGGGCCCGGCTCGATGTAGTCGTCGGGCAGGATCCCGAGCGTGGGCTCGCCACCGATCGGCACGTAGTAGTTCACGTTCACGTCGATGCCACCGAGCGCGTCGACCAGCCGGCTGAAGCCGTCCAGGTTGACCAGCACGTAGTAGTCGATCTGCAGGCCGAGCGCCTCGCCCACGCCGAGCTTCAGGAAGTCGGCGCCCGGGTCGTCGGTGGGGCCCAGGACGTCGGGGTACCAGGCCGGGCCGTTGCGGTAGACGGCGTTGAGCAGGCTCTCGCTCTCGCTCCCGGCGTAGAACCCGTCGGGGTACACCTCGGCCAGCGGGCTGTCCTCGGGGAACGGCAGTTCCTGCAGGTTGCGGGGCAGGCTGAACAGCGTGGTCTCGCCGGTGTCGGTCTGCACGTTCGCGACGATCACCGTGTCGGTGCGGACCCCGTCGCGGCCCTCGCCGCCGTCCCCGCCCAGCAGCAGGAAGTTGACCTCCTCCCGGTCGCCGAACGGGTCGGCCCCGTCGGGCGAGTCGGTGACGGTGGCGCTGTCCCGGTCGGCGAACACGCTGTCGAGCAGCTCGGCCTGGGCGTTGGCGATGCGGACCGCCCACACGGCGGGGACGACCACCGCCGCACAGAGGGCCAGCACGACGACCGCACCGACCACGTGCTGCCAGCCCCGGGTGCGGCGCGGCAGCAGCAGGGCGTAACCGATCAGGACGACGAGCAGCCACGCCACCGCGAGGGCGATGATGCCGCCGACCACCCACCGCAGGGCCGCGGAGTCGACGGCCACCTGGATCACGTCGCGCAGGCCCGTGGTGGCCAGGTAGGCCACGGCGCCGAGCAGCACCATGAACACGACGACGACCACCGCACCGAGGCGTCGCCGCCCGGTGGCCAGGAAGGCGGACCCGGGCACCAGCGCACCGACCACGGTGAGCAGCAGGGCCGGTCCGAAGCCGCGGACGGTGTGCCGGCCGCGCCGTCGGCCCTGCTGGGTCGCTGAGTCGTCGCTCACGCGGCAGCCCCACGCGTCCCGGATCCGGTCATCTGGCCATGATCGCACCGTTTCGGCCACCCATCACGGGGCTGCGGGACGGCCTCACCCCCCGGGAGAGCCAGGTCGTGAGGCCGGTCACACCCGGATGTCTGGTGTGGGCGTCCTCGGGTACGGAAGGGTCAGGTGTGATCGCGATCGGCTGCGCCGCCGTCACCGTCCCGCAGGTCACCCCAACGCAGGTACCAGACCGAGGAGGTCGATCGTGTCCCACACGTCCCGCGAGGCAGCACTGCTCACCGAGCTCGAGCCGGTGGTCGAGGAGAACCTGAACCGGCACATCGGACTGGCCCAGGAATGGCACCCGCACGACTACGTCCCGTGGTCGGAGGGTCGGGACTTCGCCTTCCTCGGCGGCGAGGACTGGTCGCCGGAGCAGTCCCGGCTGGACGAGACCGCCAAGGCGGCCATGTTCACCAACCTGCTCACCGAGGACAACCTCCCCAGCTACCACCGGGAGATCGCCACCCGCTTCGGCCGGGACGGCGCCTGGGGCACCTGGGTCGGCCGGTGGACGGCGGAGGAGAACCGGCACGGCATCGCACTGCGCGACTACCTCGTCGTCACCCGCGGCGTCGATCCCGTCGAGCTCGAGCGGGCCCGGATGGACTACATGACCTCCGGCTACGACTCCGGGGACAAGACCCCGCTCGAGGCGGTCGCCTACGTCTCCTTCCAGGAGCTGGCCACCCGGGTGAGCCACCGCAACACCGGCAAGGCCACCGGTGACCCGATCGCCGACAAGCTGCTCGCCCGGATCGCCAAGGACGAGAACCTGCACATGGTCTTCTACCGGAACATCGTCTCCGCGGCGTTCGAGATCGAGCCCGACAAGACCATGCGGGCGGTCGCCGACGAGGTCATGCGCTTCGAGATGCCCGGCGCCACCATGGCCGGCTTCCGGAAGAACTCCGTGCTCATCGCCAAGGCCGGCATCTACGACCTGCGGCTGCACCACGACGAGGTCATCCAGCCCGTGCTCCGTGCGTGGCAGGTGTTCGAGCGCACCAACCTGGGGCCGGAGGGCGAGCAGGCCCGCGAGGAGCTGGCCCAGTTCCTGGTCGGCCTGGACGCCCAGGCCACCAAGTTCGTGGAGAGCCGGGACCGGATGCGCACCCGCATGCAGGCCCGCCAGGACACCCAGCTCACCCCGCTCCCCCAAGCCTGAGGGAGACGGCGCTCGCCTAGGCTCGGCGTCCGTGCGCCTGGCCACCTGGAACGTCAACTCCATCCGCAGCCGAGTCGACCGGGTGGAGGCCTGGCTGCAGCGCAGTGACGTCGACGTCCTGGCGCTGCAGGAGACCAAGTGCAAGGACGAGCAGTTCCCTTCAGACCGGTTCCGGGCGCTGGGCTACGACGTCGCGCACGTCGGCCACTCGCAGTGGAACGGCGTCGCCCTGCTGTCCCGGGTCGGGCTCAGCGACGTCCAGGTCGGCTTCCCGGGGATGCCCTCGTGGTCGTCGAAGGAGGGCGTCGAGCCCGCCCAGGAGGCCCGGGCGCTCGGCGCCACGTGCGGCGGCGTGCGGGTGTGGAGCCTGTACGTGCCGAACGGCCGCACGCTCACCGACCCGCACCTGCAGTACAAGCTCGAGTGGCTGGAGGCGCTGCGGGTGCACGCCGGCGGGTGGCTCACCGAGGACGCGGAGGCGCAGGTCGCGCTGGTCGGCGACTGGAACATCGCCCCGCAGGACGACGACGTCTGGGACATCTCGGTGTTCAGCTCCTCCACGCACGTCTCCGAGCCCGAGCGGGCCGCCTTCCGGGGTGTGGTCGAGGCCGGGTTCACCGACGTCGTCCGGCCGTACACGCCCGGGCCCGGCGTCTACACGTACTGGGACTACACCCAGCTGCGCTTCCCCCGCCGCGAGGGCATGCGGATCGACTTCGTGCTCGGCTCGCCGGCGCTGGCCCAGCGGGTCACCGCCGCCCGGATCGACCGCGAGGAGCGCAAGGGCAAGGGCGCCAGCGACCACGCACCGGTCGTCGTCGACCTGGCCGACCAGCTGCTCTGCCGGGAGCCGGCTCTCGAGCCCTGAGTCAGGCCGATGCGGCGCTGATGCCGACCTGTCCGAGCACCAGGGCGGCGACGGCGAACACGAGCCAGGCGAACCAGCGCTTGAGCCGGCCGGTGTCCAGGTGCGCGCCCAGGCGCCCCGCCACGAGAGCGGCGACGACTGCCGCTGCGGTGAAGCCGGCGGTGATGGGCACGTCGATGGGGGCGTCGCCGGCGTGGGCGGCGAATCCGGCGGCGGAGTTGACGGCCACGATGACGAGCGAGGTGCCGATGGCTGTGGTCATCGGGAGGCCGAGTGCGACGACCAGCACGGGGATGATCAGGAACCCGCCGCCGACGCCGAGCATCCCGGTGAGGAAACCGACGACGAGTCCCCCGGCGATGGTCCGGGGCAGGCAGCGGCGCCAGTTGACGGCGCCGTGGCCAGTGGCGCAGGCGGCTCCGGTGGCGGGCCTGTCCTGCAGCATGCGGAGGCCGGCCGCGATCATCAGCAGCGCGAAGATCGCGAGCACGACGTCGCCGGGCAACAGTCGGTTGACCGCGGCCCCGGCGAAGGCCGTCGCCGCTCCGGCTGCGCCGAAGAGCAGGGCGATCCGCCAGGCGATCTGGCGGGCGCGCAGTCTGGGCAGGAGGGCGACGACGGCGGTGATGCCGACGACCAGCAGCGATGTGGCCACGGCCTGGGGGAGCGGCTGCCCGACGACGTAGACCAGGGCGGGCACGGCCAGGATCGACCCGCCGCCGCCGAGGAGCCCGACGAGGGCGCCGATGACCAGGCCGAGACCGATCGCTGCGGCGATCACGAGTTCGCGGTGGCGTTCGCCGTGGCGCGGGCGGGTCCGGTGGTGGCTGGCCGCAGCACGTCCAGGACGTCGTCCAGGCGGACCGGCTGATCAGCCCGGTTGTAGGGCAGGGCCGAGAGGGCTGCACCCATGGCGCAGCTGTCGGTCACCGCAGCCAGGGTCAGACCCGCGCCGATGCCCCCGGCCAGGAAGCGGGCCTTGGGGAAGCGGATGGAGGCCAGGACGCTCCCGGCGACGATGCCGCCGACGACCAGGCGGACCTGGCGCTCCAGTGCCCACCGCCGGCGGCCGCGGCGGACCGGATGCCCGGCGGCGGTGTGGGCGTTCATGCCGCCGTCCAGGACCGAGAGCTGTTCGGCACCGGCGGCGGCCAGCGCGTCGTGCGCGGTGCGGGCGCGGTTGCCGGCCTGGCAGATCAGCACGACCGGGCCGTCCAGGGCGGCAGCGAGGGTCTCGACGTGCTCGTGGACCAGGGGCAGGGGGACGTTGATCGAGCCGGGCACGTGCGCGGTCTCGTACTCAGCCGGTGTGCGGACGTCCAGGAGGGTGGGGGCGACCGGGTCGTCGAGCTGGGCGGCCACGGCGTCGGGAGCGATGCGGAGAGGGCTGGTCATCTGGTGGTGTCTTCTTCTCGAGGAGGGGCCGGTCGCCACCGAGCGGGGGCACCGGTGGCGACCGGGGTTCAGGAGCGGCGCAGCAGCCGGCGGAGCCGGCCGGCAGTGGTGGCCGTGGCTGTGGGCGCGTGGCCGGGGCAGCGTTCCGCGGACGGGACGCCGGCGAGGACCCGGTCGACGTGCTGGCCGCAGCCGGCCCAGGTGGTCAGACCGCAGGTCCGACAGGCAACTGCTCGACACATCGGAGCTCGCTCCTCAGGCCGGGACCGACGTGGTGTGCAGCCCGACAGCGGCGGAACCGGTGTCGGGGTCGCCGTAGCCGCCGTTGACCAGCACGGGACGACGGCCGGCGCGAGCCAGGATCGATGCGGCGATCGAGGCGCGGTAGCCCGAGCCGCAGTAGACCCAGACCTCCCCGGCCGGGACCTCGTCGATCCGCCCGGGCAGCTCGTGGATCGGGATGTGGATGGAACCCCGCACGCCGCCGGCGGCGCGCTCGTCGTCGCGGCGGGCGTCCAGGACGACGGTGTCCTCGTGCTCGCCGAGCTGAGCGGCCAGACCGGCGAAGTCCGTCACCGGGTGGGAACCCAGCTCCCGGCCCGCAGCCAGCGCCTCCGGGCTTCCGACAGCGGCACCGGCCAGGCGGTCGATGCCGATGCGGACCAGCTCGCGGCGGGCATCGGCGACCTGCTGCTCGGACTCCCCGATGAGCGTCAGGGGGGCGCCCCAGTCGTAGAGCCAGCCCAGGTAGGTCACGAAGTTGGTGCTCAGCTCGAAGTTCAACGCCCCAGGCAGGTGGCCGGCGGCGAAGGCGGTGCGAGCCCGCAGGTCGACCACCCACTCACCCGCCGCCAGGCGGGTGGCCAGCTCCTCCGGATCGACCGCTCGCGGGGAGGACAGGTCGACCGGATCGGGGCCGGCCGCGTTGGTCGGGCCCATGTGGGCGTAGTAGGCCGGGTAGGCGCCGAGACCGGCGATGAGCTGGTCGACGAATGCCTGCTCGTCCTGGGTGAGCGCGGGGTTGACCCTGCGCTGCTCGCCGACGGTGGAGGACGTCCCGCTGGTCGGGGTCGCGGCGCAGAAGCTGCCGAAGCCGTGACTGGGGAAAACCGCAGTGCCGGCCGGGAGCTCGTCGGCCAGGCGCCGCACCGAGTGGAACTGGGCGTGGGTGAGCGTGTCGGTGTGCTCGGCGCCCACCAGGTCGGTGCGGCCGGTCGCGCCGTAGAGCATCGAGCCGCCGGTGAAGACCGCTTGCACGGCGCCCTCCGTGTCGGCGAGCACGTAGGAGACGTGGTGGTGCGTGTGCCCGGGCGTGTGCAGCACTCGCAGCCGCATCGGCCCGGCGACCAGCACGTCGCCATCAGACGCCGGGACCCGCTCGTAGGACACGCTGTCCCCGGCAGGGACGACATAAGCCGCGCCGGTCACCCGGGCCAGCTCGAGCCCGCCGGTGACGTAGTCGTTGTGCACGTGGGTCTCGAGCACGTGACTGATGGCGACGCCCCGGTCGGCGACCAAGGCCTGAACACGGTCGATGTCTCGCTGAGGGTCGACGACCACGCCCACCCCGGCGTCGCTGATCACGTAGCTGCGGTCCCCGAGACTGGTCGTCTCGATGATGTCGATCTGCATGGTGCTCTCCTTGTACCGTACCGGGTAGGGGTATGTGACGATCAGATGAGGGCATCGGCGCTCCGGTCGCTCACACGGCCGACTCGCCCTCCCGGGCCCCGGCGACCTGGATGGGCGCCATGGGCCTCTCCCTCGGGCGTCGTGGACATCAGGCGAGCGAGAGCAGCAAGCGCTCGAGCTCACGGAGGTCGACCTCGCGGGTCTCCTCCGCGGAGTTGATCGAGCAGTACCGCATCCCCGTGCTGACGACGGCGAAGCTCGCCTTGTTCAACGCTTTGGACGCGGCCGCCAACTGGGTGACCACCGCAGCGCAGTCGCGGCCGTCCTCGATCATCCGGACGATGCCGCCGATCTGGCCCTGGATGCGGTTGAGGCGCTTCACGACGTCGGCGAGCTCGCCCTGGGGGATGTCCACGCACTGCAGCGTACATACCCCCCCGGGTATGTGCCAACCCACCTGTTCCGCCGCTCTCAAGTGGCGGGTGGACCGCAGGTGCCGTAGGAATGGCGCCGGGAGAGTTCCAGCAGTGCGGACTCCTGCATCCGTGCGTTGCCGGACCGGCGAGCGACGAGCACGTCACCACCCGCTCTCCAGCCATCCCCACGAGCCCCATGTCGGCGCGCCTCCTGCCATGGCTGCGACCGCGTGCGCTCTGCCCGTGCCCACTCGACACACCTCCAGGAGAACTCCGTGGCGAACACCGCCCAGCGCACCATCCGCGACCGTCGTCTCAGCACCGAGACGAAGGCGTCGACGAAGACCACCGAGCTGTACGCCTACGTCGCCGCAGTGGCGGCCGTGGTGATCACCGCCTTCGTCGTCGGGAACGGCGAAGACGGCGGCGGGGACCCCTTCGGCGCCTCCGAGGCCATCCGCTACATCACCTTCCTGACCATCGGCTACATGGTGGCCCGCGGGCTGGCCAAGTCGGGCAGTCGCGACTTCTACGACGAGCACGGGAACTGACCCCTGCGGGGAACGGACGAGCTGCGGCAGCCGCGGACCGCTGATCCGCCGGCTCGACCGGCCCCGGTCGCGTGCCACGAGCAACAGCGCCACAACGGATCGGAGCACCACCCATGTCCCGCAACCAGCGCCGGAAGAAGCGCGCCAAGGCAGCGAACAGCCAGAGGGCGAATCGCAACGGGGACCGCAACGACACCAGGGGCCCGTCTGCCGAGGCGGTCCACCTCCGCCCGAGCACCGAGACCAAGTCCGCGCTGAGGACGACCGAGTTCATCGCGTACGCGGCCGCCGTGCTCGGCGTCGTCATCACCGCGCTCGCCGTCGACGCCGACGGCCGTGGGGGCGACGACCCCTTCGGGGCCGAGTCCGCCCTCCGCTACATCGCGTTCCTGACGATCGGCTACCTGGTCGCCCGCGGCCTGGCGAAGTCCGGGAGCCACGAGTACCGGATCGAGCGCGACACCGATACCGACACGGACACGGACACTGCGCGCACCGGCATCGTGCACGACGCGGACCCTCGCGACGACGAGCAGCTCGGCGACGACGACGAGCGGGTCGACGACGACCAGCGACTCGGCGACGACGACACCGCGGAGACGGCCGTCGTGCCGTCCGACCGGGACCAGCGCCCGGCGGCCCAGGACGTCGACGTGCGGCCGTGAGACGACGGTCGTGAGCCGACTGCCCGGCGAGGGTGCTGCCGAGCGACACGCCGTCTGAGCAGGAAGGGCGATGCGCCGGCGGTCGTTGCACCAGGTGATGATCACCGCGCTCGTCGCCCCCGCCCCCACCCGCCTGTGGACGCCGTCCCGCGTCCTCGTCACCCGGTCGGCCGCGGAGCGCCCGCACGGGCAGCGCGTCCTCGCCCGGCTCGAGGCGGCCGGGGTGTCCGACATCGAACTGCTGCCCGGCGACCGGCTGCCCAACCTGCGCGGCGACGGTGACCGGGCGGCGTTCATGGCCGCCAAGCAGACGATGGCCGTGGTCGTCCCCCCGCCGTCCAAGCGCCGCCTGCAGCCGATCCCGCCGTCGGCCGACTGGCGGATGGACCTGGCCGAGGGCTGCCCGGCGCACTGCCAGTACTGCTACCTCGCCGGTTCGCTGTCCGGCCCGCCGATCACCCGGGTGTTCGCCGACCTCGACGAGCTGCTGGCCGGGCTGGACACCTACGTCGGCCGCGGGGCGGTCACCTCCGGCACGGCGGCGCGCGGCGCGGAGGGGACGACGTTCGAGGCGTCCTGCTACACCGACCCGCTGGCCATCGAGCACCTGACCGGTGGCCTGGCCACCGCGATCGAGCACTTCGGCACCCGTTCCTGGGCCGGGCCGGTCCAGCTGCGGGCGACCACCAAGTTCGACGACGTCGCCGGCCTGCTCGACCTGCCGCACGGCGGCCGGACCCGGCTGCGCTTCTCCGTGAACGCCGCCTCGGTGGCCCGCCGCTTCGAGGGTGCGACCTCGCCCGTCGCCGGTCGCATCGCCGCCCTGGGCGCGGTAGCCGCCGCCGGCTACCCGGTCGGGCTGACCATCGCGCCGATCATGCCCACCGATGGCTGGCGCGAGGAGTACGGCCAGCTGCTGGACGACGTCGCCGCGGCGCTCCCTCCCGGCACCGACCTCACCGTCGAGTGCATCACCCACCGGTTCACGCCGGGCAGCAAGGCGACGCTGACCGACTGGTACCCGCGGACGAAGCTGGAGATGGACGAGGCCGTGCGGACCACCAAGCGCGGGAAGTACGGGGCCGTGAAGCACGTCTACCCGCGCGACACCATGGGCGAGCTGCGCAGCTGGTTCACCGGCGCGATCGCCGACCGGCTCCCCGCCGCCCAGTTGCTCTACTGGACCTGAGGGAGGACCCCGCTCAGCGGGGGCGGTGCTGGACCAGGCCGACCGGCACCGGGCCGGGCCAGACGGCCTCCAGCGCCTCGGCGGTCTCCTCACGGAGCTCGGTGGCGGCGCCGAACGTGCACACCCGGACCGGCCCGCCGTCGGGCCCGGCCTCCAGGACGTCGGCGACGACGACGGTGATGTTGTCGGTGGGCGGCCCGGCCAGCGCGGCGTCCCGCAGCCGCGCGGCGGCCTGGGCGGGCGTGCCGTCGGCGGCCAGCAGGTCGCACAGCACGGCCGGCGGGACGACGTCGGACAGCCCGTCGGAGCAGACCATCACCCGGTCACCGGGGCGGGCGTCCAGCCGAAGCACGTCGACCGCGGCGACGTCGTCGTCCGCGCCGTGCAGTGCGGCGTAGACCGCCGAGCGCTGCGGGTGCACCTTCGCCTCTGCGGGGGTGAGCGAGCCGGCGTCGATCAGCGCCTGGACCAGCGTGTGGTCGGTGCTGACCTGCTGCAGCTCGCCGTCCTGCAGCAGGTAGCCGCGGGAGTCGCCGATGTGCAGCAGCGCCAGCCCCTGGGCGTCGACGTGCAGCGCCGTCATCGTGGTCGCCATCGTCCGCAGCCGGGGACGCTCGGTGTAGGCCGCTCGGATCCGCTCGTTCGCGCTCGCCACGATCCGCACCGGGTCGTCGGCGCCCTCGCCGGTGCTGCCGGTGGCCAGCGGGGCCAGCCAGTTGACCACCAGCGAGGAGGCGACCGCGCCGCCGACGTTGCCGCCCACCCCGTCGGCGATGGCGATCAGCTGGGGGCCGGCGACCGCGGAGTCCTGGTTGTCCGGGCGGGGCCCACGGGTGGAGACGGCAGCACTGTCGAGCACGAGCACCTGCCGTCACCCCCTGTCCTCACCGGCCCACCGACCTGCACTGCGAACGCAGCGGTCGCCGAACGGTAGATCACGCACCCTGGGACCGCCCACGAACACGGCGGGCGCGGTCACCTACCGTTCGTCCTCGTGCTCGTCCTGCTGCCACCGTCGGAGACCAAGCACCCGGGTGGGGGCGGCGCCCCGCTGGACCTGAGTGCCCTCGGCACCCCGGAGCTGAACCCCCTCCGGGAGCAGTTGGTGGCGGCGGTGGTGGGCCTCGCTGCCGACGTCCCCGCTGCCCGGGCCGCGCTCGGCCTCTCCCCCGCCCAGGACGGCGAGATCGCCCGCAACGCCGCGCTGCGGTCCAGCCCGACCATGCCGGCGATCGAGCGCTACACCGGCGTCCTCTACGACGCCCTGGACGTCCGGTCGCTCACCCGCGCGCAGCGCCGCCGGGCCGCCGGGCGACTGGCGGTCGGGTCGGCGCTGTTCGGCCTGCTGCGCGCCGACGACGCCGTCCCCGCCTACCGGCTGTCCGCGGGCAGCTCCCTGCCCGGGCTGCCGACGCTGCGGTCGCTGTGGAAGCCCGTGCTCACCGACGTGCTGGCCGGCGTCGACGACCTGGTGGTCGACCTGCGTTCCGGGGCCTACGCCGAGCTGGCCCCCGTCCCGGACGCGGTCACCGTGCAGGTGCTCAGCGAGCGCCCCGACGGCACCCGTGCGGTGGTCAGCCACTTCAACAAGGCGCACAAGGGCCGACTGGCGCGGCTGCTGGCGACCACCACGGCCGAGCCGGACTCCGTCGTCCGGCTGCGGGCGCTGCTGCGCCGCGCGGGGTTGCACGTGGAACACGACGGCGGCACCGATCTCACCCTCGTCGTCCCGGCGGCTGCCGTGACCCGCTGACCGAGGTTCCTCAGCGCTGAGACACCCAGTACGGTCGCTGGGATGAGTGACCTCGACGACCTGTGCACCCGTCCCGCGACCGAGCTGGCCGCGCTGGTGCGCGACCGGGAGGTCTCCGCCCGGGAGCTGATGGACGCCCACCTCGACCGGATCGAGCGGCTGAACCCGGAGCTCAACGCGATCGTCACCCTGGACGCCGAGGGCGCGCGAGCCGCGGCCGACGCCGCCGACGCCCGACTCGCCGCGGGTGGACCGGTCGGCCCGCTGCACGGGCTGCCGGTCGCGCACAAGGACACCCACGCCACCGGCGGCATGCGCACCACCTGGGGCTCGCCACTGCACGCCGAGACGGTCCCGGCCCGCGACGAGCTGGTGGTCGCCCGGTTGCGGGCTGCCGGGGCGATCCGGGTCGGCAAGACGAACGTGCCGGAGTTCGCGGCCGGCTCGCACACCTTCAACACCCTCTTCGGGGCCACGCACAACCCCTACCGGCACGGGCTGACCGCCGGCGGCTCCTCCGGCGGTGCGGCCGCAGCGCTGGCCGCCGGCCTGGTGCCGATCGCCGAGGGCAGCGACATGGGCGGCTCGCTGCGGAACCCGGCGGCGTTCTGCAACGTCGTCGGCCTGCGCCCCACGCCCGGCCGGGTGCCCACCCACCCCGCCGCGATCGGCTGGTCGCAGCTGTCGGTGCAGGGGCCGATGGGCCGCACCGTCGCCGACGTCGCCCTGGGGCTGTCGGCACTGGCCGGCCCGGACCCGCGGGTGCCGATCTCGCTGAGCGACCCCGGCGCCCCGTTCGCCGCTCCGCTGCCGACCGAGCTGACCGGCCTGCGCGTGGCCTGGGCCCCCGACCTGGGCGGTCAGGTGCCGGTCGACCCGGCGATCACCGCCGTGCTGATGGAGCAGCTCGGGGTGTTCCGCGACCTGGGCGCCACCGTCGAGGAGGACTGTCCCGACCTGGCCGGCGCCGACGAGGCGTTCGGCGTGCTGCGCGCCTGGTTGTTCGAGGCGAGCTTCGGTGACCTGGTGCGCGAGCACCCGGACCAGGTGAAGGAGACGATCCGCTGGAACGCCGCCCGCGGGGCCGCACTGACCGGCGCCGACGTCGGCCGCGCGGAGGTGGCGCACACGGCGCTCTTCGAGCGGGTCGTGGCGTTCTTCGAGCGCTACGACGTGCTGCTGGCGCCGACCACGCAGGTGCTGCCGTTCCCGGTCGAGCAGGAGTACCCGACCGAGGTCGCCGGCGTCCCCCAGGACGACTACCTGGGCTGGATGCGCTCCTGCACGCTGATCTCGGCGACCGGGTGCCCCGCACTGTCGGTGCCCGGCGGGTTCACATCCGACGGGCTGCCGGTGGGCCTGCAGGTCATCGGTGCACCCCGGGCCGACCGTCGGGTGCTGGAGGTCGGGCACGCGTTCGAGCAGGCCACCGGCTTCGGCCGGCGTCGTCCGGAGCTCTGACCCCGGCCGGGTCGAGCCGGGCGGCCTGACGCTGGAGCGCCTCACCCCCGGGCGAGACGCTGCCGGAGGTCAGTCCTGGGTGGACGGGGCGACGCGGTAGGCGCCGTCGGCGCCTGCCACCCCGGCCGGGCGGTGCGCCCGGGCCACCATGACCTTCTCGTGCCGGCGGGCGAAGACCACCGTGCCCACGAGGAACAGCCCGGAGATCACCAGGACGAGGGCGGTGAAGGCATTGGTGAACGGCAGTTCCACCCCGGCGAGCACCAGCGCCCCGACGGCGACCAGGGCGAGGGCGGCGAGGACGGCGCCGGCGGCCCGCCAGGGGCTGCGGCCGACCTCCTCGACGCCCGCCACGGCCTTGTCCTGGGCGTAGTCCAGCGGCTTCTTCGCCCAGGCGAAGCGGGTGGCCAGCACCGCCAGCCCGGCGGCGACGAGCACGAACCCCGGGCCGGGCAGCACCAGCAGCGCGATGCCGGCGAGGGTCAGCAGTCCGCCGAGGGCGGCGATCACAACGGTCTTCACGGGCCGGTTGTGCCCCACCGATCAGTGCTCCACTCACTCTCCTCGGCGTGTCGCGAGCAGGCGGGGCCTCAGCGGCGGCTGCGCAGCCCGCGCAGCGTGCGGACGGCGACCAGCAGCTCGGCCAGCTCGTGGCGGTCACCGGAGGCCAGGTCGGCCAGCTGCGCCGCGGCCCGCTGCTGGGCGACGTCCCAGGCGTCGACCCACCGCTCGACCAGCTCGGCCGCCTCCTCGCCGTCGGAGCTCCGCAGGCCGAGCACGTCGGCGGTCAGCGTCGCCTGCTCGGTGGCCAGGTCGTCCCGGAGGCTCGCCCGGGCCATCGACGGCCAGCGCCGGTCCCGGGGCAGCTCGATGACCAGCTCCCGCAGCGGCACCAGGCCCAGCCGCTCAGCCAGGCACTGCGACACCTGCGCGGCCAGCGCGATGGGCGCACCGGTGCCCTCGGCCACCACCGCCAGGTCCAGCGCCGTCGGCAGCAGCGGCGCCGCGGCGACCTCGGCGGCCAGCTCCGGCGAGACGCCGGCGGCCCGCAGCTCCGCGGCCCGCTCGGCGTAGGCCTCGGCGTCGGCGCCCAGCAGCCAGCCGGGCAGGCCGGCGCGCACCTCGGCGACCTGCCCGGCGAACCGCTCGATCACCGGGGCCAGCGTGGCGGCCGGCTCCGCGGTGAGCTCGGGGATCCGCAACAGCCAGCGGGTGGTCCGCTCGGCCAGCCGGGTGGCCTCGGTGCGCAGGTGCACCTGGGTGGCGGCCGGCACCCGGTTGTCCAGGTCCCGGGGGGCGTCCCAGAGCCGGTCGACGTCGAACACCGCCCGGGCGACGGTGTGCGCCCGCACCACCGCGGCGACCGGGGCACCGGTCTCCTCACCCAGCCGGAACAACCCGGTGACCCCGGCGGTGTTCACCGCCCGGTTGCTCAGCACCGTGGCCACGATCTCCCGGCGCAGCGGGTGACTGGCCAGGGCGGCGGGGAACCGGGCGCGCAGTGCGGTCGGGAAGTACTCCTCCAGCAGCTCGGCCAGCGCCGGGTCGTCGGGCAGGCCAGAGGCCAGCACCGCGTCGCCGGCCTCGATCTTGGCGTAGGCCAGCAGCACGGACAGCTCGGGGCCGGTCAGGGCCTGACCGTCGCGGCGACGCTCGGCGATCGCCCGGTCGTCGGGCAGGTGCTCCACCGCCCGGTCGAGCCGGCCGGAGCGCTCCAGGGCACGCAGGTACCGCTGGTGGGCGTCGAGCAGCCCGCGGGACGCGGCGCACTCGGTGGCCAGCGCCGCGTTCTGCGCGTAGTTGTCCCCGAGCACGGCCGCGGCGACCTCGTCGGACATCTCCTCCAGCAGCCGGGCCCGGCCGTCGGAGTCCAGCCGGCCGTCGTCCACCACCCGGTTCAGCGCGATCTTGATGTTGACCTCGTGGTCGGAGGTGTCGACGCCCGCGGAGTTGTCGATCGCGTCGGTGTTCACCCGCCCCCCGGCCAGCGCGTACTCGATCCGCCCCCGCTGGGTCAGGCCCAGGTTGCCGCCCTCCCCGACCACCCGGACCCGCAGCTGGCCGCCGTCGACCCGCACCGCGTCGTTGGCCTTGTCCCCCACGTCCAGCGCGCTCTCCCCGGCGGCCTTCACGTAGGTGCCGATCCCGCCGTTGAACAACAGGTCGACCGGGGCCAGCAGCACCGCGCGCACCAGCTCGGGCGGGCTCAGGGCCTCCACGTCGTCGGCCAGGCCCAGCGCCGCGCGCATCGGCGCGGACACCGGCACCGACTTCGCCGTCCGGGGCCACACCCCGCCGCCGGCGCTGATCAGCGAGCGGTCGTAGTCGGCCCAGGAGGAACGCGGCAGCTCGAACAGCCGCCGGCGCTCGGCGAAGGAGACGGCGGCGTCCGGGGTCGGGTCGACGAAGACGTGCCGGTGGTCGAAGGCGGCCACCAGCCGCAGCTGCTCGGACAGCAGCATGCCGTTGCCGAACACGTCGCCGGACATGTCGCCGATGCCGACGACGGTCACCTCCTGGGCCTGCACGTCGACGCCGAGCTCGCGGAAGTGCCGGGTGACCGACTCCCAGGCGCCGCGGGCGGTGATGCCCATCGCCTTGTGGTCGTAGCCGACCGAGCCACCGGAGGCGAACGCGTCGCCCAGCCAGAACCCGCGCTCGATCGCCACCGAGTTGGCCAGGTCGGAGAAGGTCGCCGTCCCCTTGTCGGCGGCGACCACCAGGTAGGTGTCGTCGCCGTCGTGCCGGACGACCCGCTGCGGCGGGACGACGGCCCCGTCGACCAGGTTGTCGGTGAGGGCCAGCAGCGCGCCGATGAACTGGGTGTAGCAGGCCTTGCCCTCGGCGAGCACCTCGTCGCGGGACGCGCCCTCCCCCGGTCCCCGCAGCACCACGAAGCCGCCCTTGGCCCCGGTCGGCACGATCACGGTGTTCTTCACCGTCTGCGCCTTGACCAGGCCGAGCACCTCGGTGCGCAGGTCCTCCCGCCGGTCGCTCCAGCGCAGCCCGCCGCGGGCCACCGCACCGAAGCGCAGATGCACCCCGAGCACCTGCGGCGAGCTGACCCACACCTCCCGCGCCGGGCGGGGCTCGGGCAGGTCCGGGACGGCGGAGGGGTCCAGCTTGAGCGCCAGCGGGGCGCCCTCGGTGAAGACGCCGGCCGTGTACGCCGTCGTCCGCAGGGTCGCCCGGACGGCGGCCAGCAGCGAGGACAGCACCCGGTCGGCGTCCAGCGAGGCCACCTCGCCGATCGCCGTGGTCAGCGACTCGACCAGGGCGGTGGTGCGCGCCTCGCGGCCCGCCGAGCGGTCGGGGTGGAACCGGGTCTCGAACAGCGCGACCAGCCGGGCCACGATCCCCGGGTGCGCGGCGAGGGTCTCCTGCACGTAGGACTGGCCGAAGGGCAGCCCACCCTGGCGCAGCCACTGCACGTAGGCACGCAGCACGGCCACCTGCCGCCAGGTCAGCCCGGCCAGCAGCACCAGGGAGTTCAGGGCGTCGTCCTCCGCGCGGCCGGCCCAGACGGCGGTGATCGTGTCGGTGAAGCGCTCGGGCAGCGTGCCGGCGAAGGGCACCTCGACGGTCGGCGACGCCAGGCCGAAGTCGTACACCCAGGCCAGCGGGGCGCCGATCCGGTCGACCTCGTAGGGCCGCTCGTCGAGCACGTCCACGCCCATGTGCTGCAGCACCGGCAGCACGTCGGACAGCAGCAGCCGCTCCCCCACCCGGTACACGGTCAGCCGGCGCTCGCCCTCCGGGCCGACCGGCGCCCGCAGCCGCAGGTCCAGCCCACCGGGGGCCAGCCGGTCCAGCCGCGCGAGGTCCTCCACGGCGACCTCCGCCGGGAAGTCCTCCTGGTAGGCCGCGGGGAAGGCGTCGGCGACCCGGGCCAGCAGCCGGGGTGCGTCGCTCCCGTGCCGGGCGACCAGGGCGTCGGCCAAGTCGTCGGTCCAGCTGCGGGCGGCCGCTGCCAGCGCCTCCTCCAGCGCCGGGACGTCGACGTCGGGCAGCGACGGGCCACCCCGCCGGCTCACCGGCACCCGGACGACGAAGTGCAGGCGGGTGAGCACCGACTCGCTGGACCTGACCGTGAACTCCACGTGGGTGCCGCCCAGGTGCTCCAGCAGCAACCGCTGCATGGTCAGCCGGACCTGCGTCGTGTACCGGTCGCGGGGGAGGTAGACGAGGGCGGAGAAGAACCGGCCGAACGGGTCGCGGCGCAGGAACAACCGGGTCTGCCGGCGCTCGCGCAGGTGCAGCACGGCCAGCGCCACCGGCAGCAGTTCGTCCACGTCGACCTGCAGCAGCTCGTCGCGCGGGTAGGTCTCCAGGACGTCGAGCAGCTGCTTGCCCGAGTGGCTGTCGGCGGGCACCCCCGAGCGCGCCAGGACGGCGGCGGCGGTCCGCCGGACCAGCGGCACGTCCCGGACGCTGCTGGTGTACGCCTCGTTCGGGAACAGGCCCACCAGCAGGTGGAGGCGGCCGCGGCTGCCCGGCGAGTCGCTGGGCAGGTCGACGACGACGAGGTCCAGCCAGGCCGGGCGCTGGACCGTGGAGCGGGCGTCGCCCTTGGTGATCCGGACCCGGCGGGCGGTCCTCGCACCCGGCGCGGCCAGCGCGGCCGGCGCCACCGAGGTGGCGCGGTCCGGGGAGCTGCGCAGCATGCCGAGCTCGGAGCCGGCGACCACGTCGACCGCCGGCTCGGCGGAGTCCCCGACCAGCTCGACGGCGCGGGCGCCGAGGAAGAGGAAGTTGCCCCGGGCCAGCCAGCGGAGCAGCGCCGCGGCCTCGGCCGGGTCGTCGGCGGGGTGGCCGGCGTCCTCGGGGGCGGGCAGTCGGTCCAGGACGTCGGCGATCTCCTCGGCCCGCTCGGCCAGCGCGGCGGCGTCCGTGTGCGCGCGGCGGACGTCGTCGAGCACCGTACGGATGCCGGCCAGCAGGTCGGTGGCGGCCTCCTCGTCGACCTGCCCGGAGAGGACGACGGACATCCAGGACTCGGCGATCGCGTCGGCACCGCAGGTGGCGGCGTCGGCGCTGTCGCAGAAGGCGACCAGCCCGCCGTCGGTGTCCCGCCGGACGACCACGACCGGGTGCACGACGTGGTCGGGGGCGATGCCCTGCCGGGTCACCTCGGCGGTCACCGAGTCGACGAGGAAGGGCATGTCGTCGACGACGACGCGGAGCACGGCCCGTCCGCCGTCGGTGCGGTGGACGTCGACGACCGGGGTGCCCGGGCGGCGGGAGGCCGCCAGCCGGAGGTGCCCCAGCGCGAGGGCGGCCAGGTCGGCGGGGTCGTGGCCGACGACCTCGGCGGCCGGCTCACCGGCGTAGAAGCGGTGCAGCAGGACCGGGGTGTCGGCCGACTGGACGCCGGCCGGGAGGGCGCCCTGGCCGGTCAGCAGCCCGCGTGCCGCCGTGGCCGCCCGGTCCAGCAGCCGGCGCTTCTCCTCCTGCGCTGCCTCCAGCGAGGCCATGTCGCCGGGACTGTCGACGAGGCCGTCGACGGGCGCGTCACCGGTCCCGTCACCCGGGGGGACGTGGGCGCGGTCACCCCCCGGACCGGTCGGGATGCGTGTGGACCGTTCCGACTCCGAACCCAGACGAGCCATGCTCACCGACGCTAGTGGCCGCGCACCTTCAACGGCAGCACCAGCTCGGCGATCCAGCTGAAGAGGGCGATGAGGAACCCGCCGAACAGAGCGGCCAGGAAGCCGTCGACGGTGAACCGGTCGGACAGCGCTGCGGTGAGGCCGAGCATCGCCGCGTTGATCACCAGCAGGAACAGGCCGAGGGTGAGGATCACGAACGGCAGCGCCAGCAGCCGGACGATCGGCCCGATGATGGAGTTGACCAGCGCGAACAGCAGCGCGACCCAGAGGTAGGTGCCGGTCTCGCCGAAGAAGCCGGTCGGGTTGCCGATCACCTCGATCCCCTCGACGAGCCGGGTCACGGCGAAGATGATCGCCGCCAGCACGACGACGCGGACGGCGAACTTGCCGATCGTGGCCACGGCGGCACGGTAACGCGCACTGATCACGATCGGCGGGACTCCCCCCGTCTAACCGATTCTCGCGTCGCCGCTAGACGTCGGTAGATGGCCCGACAGAGCTGCATGTCACACTATCCGGTGGGGAACAACCGAGCCCGCCGCTCGTTGTCCTGGGTGCCGGTCCGGTCGCCGCGAGGCGCCCGCCCGGACTGGTCATCGCGCGCCCCGCCGGAAGTCGCCCCCCGGCGGGGCGCTGCGCTGGGAGACTGGGCCGGTGAGCGCGCCGCCGCAGGACCCAGCCGCGGCGCCACCGTCCCGTCGGCCGGTCGCCCGGCTGCGCCGGCTGCCCGCCCGGACACTGTGCCGCGCCCTGCTGCTGGTCGCCCTGATCGTGGCCGGTGGCGCCGTCGCGCTCATGGCCGACCTCCCCGACGTCGCCACCCTGCGCGACTGGCTCGCCGACATCGGCCTCCTCGGCTGGGCGGCCCTCGTCGCCGGTCTGGCGCTGGCCACGCTCGCGCCGGTGCCCCGTACCGCGCTCTCCCTGCTCGCCGGCGTCCTCGCCGGGTTCTGGGGCGGCCTCGCCCTGGCGCTGACCAGCGGCGTCCTCGGCGCCGCCGCCGGGTTCCTGCTCGCCCGCCGGCTCGGCCGGGAGGTGGTCACCCGGCTGGCCGGGCCGCGGCTGGCCCGGGCCGACGCCCGACTGTCCGAGCGCGGGCTCCTCGCCGTGCTGATCGGCCGGCTGACGCCGATCGTGCCGTTCACCGTGGTCAGCTACGCCGCCGGACTGTCCGGCATGCGGTGGCGCGACTTCCTGGCCGGCAGTGCACTCGGCCTGGTGCCGGGCACCGTGCTGCACGTGTCGATCGGGGCGACGGTGGGCGCGTCCGGGCGCGGCGGGGTCCCACTGCTGGCGAGCCTGGCCCCGCTCACCGTGGCCCTCGTGGTCCTCGGCGTGGCCACCCAGCGTCGTCGGCGGACGGCCGACGCCGGCGGGCCCGGAGCCTGACGAGGAGCTGCTCGTTCGAACGTCTGTTCGAACGCCGTGGTAGCGTCATCGCCGTCGCCGCGACTCCTCGAGGTCCGTCTGACGCCGTATCGGCCTGTCTAGCTTCGTCGCTAGAGACGGTCAGACGGGAGTCGAGACGGCGGTCGATGCCGTCGTCTAACGGTCTCTACCCCGACAGCAAGACACCGGCATAGGGTGCTCGACATGGACCCCGTCCGGAACCCGTACGCCCCCGGCGCCGGCCAGCGCCCGCCCGAGCTGGCCGGCCGGGACACCGAGCTGTCGGCCTTCGACGTCGTCCTGGAACGGATCGCACGCGGACGGCCGGAGCGCTCACTGGTGCTCACCGGGCTGCGCGGGGTCGGCAAGACCGTGCTGCTCAACCAGCTGCGCTCCGCGGCGATCACCCGCGGCTGGGGCACCGGGAAGATCGAGGCCCGCCCGGACCAGTCGCTGCGCCGGCCGCTGTCGGCCGCGCTGCACATGGCGCTGCGCGAGCTGCGCCACCCCGACCAGGAGTCCACCGACGCCGTCCTGGGCACGCTCAAGGCCTTCGCCCAGCGTCAGGCACCTGCTGATGCGAAGGTGCGCGACCGCTGGCAGCCCGGCATCGACGTGCCGGCCACCACCGGCCGTGCCGACTCCGGCGACATGGAGATCGACCTGGTCGAGCTGCTCAGCGACGTAGCCGGCCTCGCCGCCGACGTGGGCAAGGGCGTCGCGCTGTTCATCGACGAGATGCAGGACGTGCAGACCGACGACGTCTCGGCGATCTGCGCCGCCTGCCACGAGCTCTCCCAGCAGGGCTCGCCGCTGATCGTCGTCGGCGCCGGGCTCCCCCACCTGCCCGCCGTCCTGAGCGCCTCGAAGAGCTACTCCGAACGGCTCTTCCGCTACCTGCGGATCGACCGGCTGGACCGGTCCGCCGCCGACCGGGCGCTGCTGGCGCCGGCCGAGCGGGAGGACGTCGAGTTCGACACCGCCGCGCTGGACGCCCTCTACGCCGCCGCCGACGGCTACCCCTACTTCGTGCAGGCCTACGGCAAGGTCACCTGGGACGTCGCCGCCGCCTCGCCGATCACCGCCGACGACGTGGCGATGGCCGCACCGGCCGCCGAGGCCGAGCTCGCGGTGGGCTTCTTCGGCTCCCGCTACGACCGGGCCACCCCGGCCGAGCGGGAGTACATGCACGCGATGGCCGAGCTCGGCGGGCCGACCGGCGCCGCGGTGGGCACCTCCGACGTCGCGGTCACCCTCGGCCGCAAGCCCGCCTCCCTCTCCCCCGCCCGCGACTCACTGATCAAGAAGGGCCTGGTCTACTCCGCCGAGCGCGGCCAGATCGCCTTCACCGTCCCGCACTTCGGCCGCTACCTGCTCCGGCACGCCCCCGAGTAGCCGGGCGCCCCGGCGTCGGGGTCCGGTGGTGTTCCACGTGCGACCTCGGGGCCGGGACGGCAGGGTGGCTCGGGTGAGCACCCCTCCCGACGTCCGCTCCCCCGAGGAGATCACCGTCCCGGTCGAGGGCGGTGACCTCGCCGCCCTGTACTGGGCGGCCGACGCCCCGGGAGCCCCGCTGGTGGTGCTGGTGCACGGCATCACCGGGAACGCCGCGGTCTGGGGCCCGGTCGCGGCGGCCCTGGCCGGTGAGTGCGAGGTGGTCGCCCCCGACCTGCGGGGACGGGCCGGCAGCGCCGGGCTCCCCGGCCCCTACGGCCTGTCCGTGCACGCCGCGGACCTCGCCGCGCTGCTCGACCGGTTCGGCGCCGACGCCCAGGCCGGGGCGGACGCGACCGTGCTCGTCGGCCACTCGATGGGCGGGTTCGTCGCCGCGCTGGCCACCGCCGGGGTGGCCCGTGACATGGTGCACGGGCTCGTGCTGGTCGACGGCGGCCTCCCCTTCGCCGTCCCGCCGGCCGCGGACACCGACGCGATGCTGGGCGCCTTCCTCGGGCCGACCCTGGACCGGCTGGACCGCACGTTCCCCGACCTCCCCGCCGTCCGGGACTTCTGGTCCGGGCACCCGACGGTGGGCCGCTGGGTGGACGACCCGCCGGTGTCCGCGTTCTTCGTCCGCGACCTCACCGGCACGCCCCCGGAGCTGCGCAGCGCGGTGGTGCACGAGGCGGTCCGGGTCGACGGCGCAGACATGCTCCGCAACCAGGCGGTGCTCGAGGCCACCACCGACCTCCCGGTGCCGGCGACCCTGCTCTGGGCCACCCGCGGCATGCAGGGCGAGGTGCCCGGCCTCTACGACGAGGTGCGGCTGGAGCCGATGCAGCTCGGCGAGACCCACGTGACCGCCCGCGAGGTCCCCGGCACCGACCACGACTCCCTGCTCTGGACGACGGAGGGCATCCGGGCGATCACCGACGCGGTGCGCGAGGCGGCCGCCCGCGGTCGCTGACCACGGACGGACGACCAGGGGAGCGGGTCCGGTGCTCGCGCACCGGTCCCGCTCCCCTGGTCGTTCGGGTCCTGCTCGTGGGACGTGGAGCTCAGTGCGCCATCACGATGGACATGTTGCCCGAGCCGTAGCCGGCCACGTCGACCTTGAGGTCGAGCCGGTTGAACGCCGCAGCCAGGCCGGCGATGTCCCCCGGGATCGACTCCCCCGGTGCGTGCAGCTTGTACAGCTTCGAGTGGTTGACGCCCCCGCCGTTGAAGAGCGCGGCGGCCACGTTCACCACCTCGTAGACGACCTCCAGGTGCATCTCCGAGAGCTCGCCCTCGTCGATGGCGTCCTCGAGCCCGCCCTTGGGCAGCAGGGCCAGCGCCCCGGCCAGCCAGGCGGCGAGGCGGATGTCGACCAGGCAGAGGGCCGTGGTGGCCATCGTCGGGTCGACGTAGACGGCGACGGCCGGCTTGTCGTTGAGCGACACCGGGTCGCCCGGGGCGACGGTGACGTCCTTGCCGAACAGCCCCTCGAGCAGGTCGCGGACGTGCTTGGGGTTGGGCAGGAGCGCCGGTGCGGGCGCAGTCATGCGATCACCCCGTCCAGTGCGTCCTTGAACGTGTCCTCGTTGAACGGCTTGGCGATGAGGAAGAGGGCGCCGGCGTTGGCCGCCTTCTCGCGCATCTCCGGCGAGCCCTCCGAGGTCACGAAGCCGAAGGGCACCTGCGAGCCGGAGGCGCGCAGCGCCTCCAGGCACTCGATGCCGGTCATCTCGGGCATGTTCCAGTCCGAGAGGACCAGGTCGGGCTTCTCCGTACCGACCTTGTCGAACGCGTCGCGTCCGTCGACGGCCTCGACGATGTCGTGGTCGTCGTAGCCCGCCTGTCGGAGGGTGCGGATCACGATCTGCCGCATGACACGGCTGTCGTCGGTCACCAGGATCTTCACTGCGGCACCTCAGTTCCGCTCGGGTGCAGCGCCGGGGTGGCGCCCTGCACGGTGATGGTCAGGCTCTGTCCGCGCCACTGACCGTTGACACGGCGGACGTCGTCCAGCCGCCCGGTGGTGGGCGCGGAACCGATCTGGGGGAGGCCGAGGCTCGAGGGCCCCGGCAGGACGGACTTGATGTTGCCGCCGAGCACGTTGGCGAGTTCGCCGAGCGCGTCGGCGACGTCCTCGTCGTCCACGACCGTGGGCGGCCGGGTCATCAGGACGCTCTCGGCGAGCGCCTCGGCGGTGGCCGGCGCACAGGTGAGGACGACGGCGCCGTCCCACGGGCCGCTGATCGTCACCCACGCGCTGACGACCTCGGCCGGCGGTGCGACCGGGACGGGCACGAACGCCTCGCCGTCACCGACCAGCGCCGGCCAGATCTCGTCGGCGATGCTCTGCACCGTCTCCTGGTCCAGCAGCGCGGTGATCGGCTGGGCTTCCTGCAGGGTCACGCGGACACCTCCTCGGGGAGCAGGCCGAGCAGCGCCAGCTTGTCGCGGAGCGCGTCGGCGGTGAACGGCTTGATCAGGTACTCGTGGGCACCGGCGGCCAGCGCCTTGACGATCTGGCCGGTCTCGCTCTCCGTGGTGACCATCATCAGCGTCACCTGGCGGAAGTCGGGGTTGGCGCGGACGGCCATGACGAACTGCAGCCCGTCCATCACCGGCATGTTCCAGTCGATGCAGCACAGGTCGGGGACCCAGCCCTCGGCCTTTCCCTGCCGCAGCGCGTCAAGGGCCTGCTGGCCGTCTCCGGCCTCACGCACCTCGTATCCGAAGTCCTTGAGGATGCTGCCGACGATGCGCCGCATGGCGCGGGAATCGTCGATCACCAGAGCTCGCACGGTCAGGCTCCCTTTCGCGGGCGGTAGGCGGAGCCGCGGCCGAGGACGACCCGCTCCCAGTTCTCGTCGACCCCGAGCGTGGTCTCCGCAGCTCCGAGGAACAGCCACCCGTCAGGGCGCATGAGCTGGCGGACTCGGGTGAGGATCGCCTGCTTGGTGGGCAGGTCGAAGTAGATGAGGACGTTGCGCAGGTAGACCACGTCGAAGGGGCCCATCCGGGGCAGCGGAGCGGCCAGGTTGCACTCGGTCGCGGTGATCATCCGGCGCAGCGCCGGGGCGATCTCCCACTCGTTCCCGCTGCGGGTGAAGTGCCGCACCAGCATGGTGGCGGGCAGCCCCCGGTTGACCTCCAGCTGGCTGAACCGGCCGGCGCGGGTGCGCTCCACCATCTTCTGGGACAGGTCGGTCGCGGTGATCGACACCCGGGTGGCGGCGTTGGGCATCGCGTCGGCCAGCAGCATGGCGATCGTGTACGCCTCCTGCCCGCTGGAGCAGGCCGCCGACCAGATCTGCAGCCGCTCGTCGGGCCGGCGCGCGGCCAGCAGCTGCGGCAGCACCGTGCTGGTCAGCGAGGTGAACGGGTCGCCGTCGCGGAACCAGGACGTCTCGTTCGTGGTGAGCGCCTCGACGATCCGCCGGGTGGTCGCCGGGTCCGGCCGGTTGCGGACGGACTCGACGAGCTCGCTGACCCCGGACAGGCCGCGCTGCTGGGCCATCGGCAGCAGCCGGGCCTCGACCAGGTACTCCTTGCCGGGCTGCAGGACGATCGCGCTCTCGCGGTGCACCAGCTGGCGCACCCAGTCGAAGCTCGTGGCGGTGAGGGTCATCGCCGGCCTCCCATCGGGGCAGCGGCCCGGGCAGCGGCGAAGCTGGCGGCCGGGCGGGGGGTCGGGAGCAGTCGGACGATCGCCTCGGCGATCCGGCCCAGCGGCAGCACCTCGTCGGCGAAGCCGGCCTGGGTGACCGCACCGGGCATGCCCCAGACCACGGAGGTGGCCTGGTCCTGGGCGACGACGGTGCCGCCGGCGTCCCGGATCTGGCCGGCGCCGACGCGCCCGTCGGAGCCCATGCCGGTCAGCACGACGCCGAGCACGGCGCCGTCGTAGGCGGCCACGGCCGACCGGAAGAGGACGTCGACGGCCGGACGGCAGAAGTTCTCCGGCGGCGCCTGGTTCAGCGCGGTGCGCTTGCTGGCCCCGCTGGTGCCCACGGTCAGGTGGAAGTCGCCGGGGGCGATGTGCACGGTGCCGGGCGCCAGCGGAGTGCCGTCGCCGGCCTCGACCACGGTGAGCGGGCAGAGCCGGTCGAGCCGCTGGGCGAACTGGCGGGTGAAGACGGGGGGCATGTGCTGCACCAGCAGCACCGGCACCGGCAGCGAGGCCGGCAGCAGCGGCAGCACCTTGGTCAGCGCCTCGGGGCCACCGGTGGAGGAGCCGATCACCAGGACCGCCGGCTCCTTGGGGGCGCGGGTGCGCGCCACCGGGGGGCGGACGGCGACCGGCGCCGCGACCGCGGCGGCCGCGGGGCCACTGGTCTGCGGGCGGCCGGTGAGGGCCTTGATCTTCGGGATGAGCTGCTGGCGCACGCTCTCCATCGACTGCGCGACGCTGCCGACGTTGGCCGGCTTGGTCACGTACTCGTTGGCGCCGGCGGACAGCGCGTCCAGGGTCGCGGAGGCCCCGCGCTCGGTCAGCGTGCTGAACATGATGATCGGCACCCGGCTGTACGTCTGGCCGCCCGCACGACTGCGGATGGCGCGCACCGCCTCGATGCCGTTCATCTCCGGCATCTCGATGTCCATCGTGACCAGGTCGGGCCTGAGCTGCTCGAGCTTCGCCACGGCCAGCCGACCGTTCGGCGCTGTGCCGACGACGGTGATCATCGGGTCCTCGGACAGCACGTCCGTCACGATCTTGCGGACGACGACGGAGTCGTCGACGACCATCACCCTGATCTGTTCCACGCGTTCCCCCGCAGCCGATGTGCCGGCCGGTGGGCCGCTCTAGAGCTGTATCGGCATCGGGGGCCGGGCCTTGAGCGGATTCAGGCGTGTACTACGGATCGATCGGGATTCACCCCGCGAGGGGGAGGGACCGCCCGGTCACCGTGGTCCACGGGCCACCCAGCACGGCGAGGGACTCCTCGTCGAGCAGGTCGGCCATGGCCAGCCCCTGCACGCAGCCGGCCAGCGCGTTCCAGACGCCCTCGGCGCCGTCCCGCGGGGAGAAGCCGGCCTCGGCGAAGACCCCGACGGTCATCAGCTGGACAGCGGCGAGGGTGCGGGTGCGACCGGAGACGTGCGCGGCCCACGCGGCGCCGTGCATCGCCGCGGCCCAGGGACGGCGCTGCGCGCGCCCGGCGTCGACGGCCAGCCGCCACCGCCGGCGGCCGGCCTCGTCCAGGTCGCGCAGCTCCGCGAAGAACGCAGCGACACCGGGGGCAGCCGGGCCAAGGTCGGGCCGCGGGCCGGGCTCCCAGGCGGTCGCGGTGGCGAACGGGCCGGTCAGCTCCTGCCGCGTGGGGGCGTCGAGTGCGTCCGAGGCCCACCAGCCGGTGGCGGCGTCGGCCAGCACGTCGGCGGCCTGGGCGGCCACGGCCGGGTCGAGGTCGGCCACGACGGGGTGCTCCGGGCCGAGGACGTCGTCGCGCACCAGCCGCTCCAGGGCCGGGGTGTTGCCGATCGTGCCCCGCTCGAGCAGGGCGACGAGGCGGGCGGACCGGTCCTCGCCACCACCCGGGTCGGTCAGGTCGCGCAGCTGGGGGACGCCACCGGCGGCGAGCTCGTGGGCCCGGCGGGCGCGGACGGCGAGGGCCGCGCGTTCGTCGTCGGGGCGGCCGGCGGCGGGGTGCGCGGCAGCGATCCGGTGCAGGGTGGCGGCGTCGGCACCGATGCCGGTCACCAGGACGTCGGCGACCTGGCCACCGGCGGGCAGTCGGACGAGGTCGAAGCCGAGCGTCGCAGCGCTGACCAGGGAGTAGGGCACGTCGCCTCCAAGGAAGTGGTCAGGCCATCGTGCTGGGGGCCCGGGCCGCAACGCCATGCGGAGGTCACCCGCTCGCGGGACGGCGAGCGGGTGACCTCCGCGCGTTGCAGCCGGACGGTCAGTGCCCCGTCACGGATTGTTCAAACTGCTCGCTCAATAGGTGAAGCGGGCCACACTCCCCCGCAGGTCGCTGGCCATCCGGGACAGCTCGTCCACGGCCTGCCGGGTCTGCCCCAGCGCCTGGGTGGTGGAGCTGGCCGCCGCCGAGACGCCGGTGATGTTCGTGGCGATCTCCGTCGACCCGCCGGCCGCCTCCTGCACCGACCGGGACATCTCGTTCGTCGTCGCCGTCTGCTCCTCCACCGCAGAGGCGATGGTCAGCTGGAAGTCGTTGATCGACCCGATCACCTCACTGATCCCACCGATGGCCTCGATCGCCTTCCCGGTGTCACCCTGGATCGCCTCCACCCGACGCGCAATGTCCTCCGTCGCCCGCGCCGTCTCCTGCGCCAGCTCCTTCACCTCGTTCGCGACCACCGCGAACCCCTTGCCCGCCTCACCGGCCCGTGCCGCCTCGATCGTGGCGTTCAGCGCCAGCAGGTTCGTCTGCTCCGCGATGGAAGTGATCGTCTTCACCACCGCACCGATCTCCTTGGAGGAGATCCCCAGCTTCGTGATCGTCGCCGTGGTCGCCTCCGCCTCGCTCACCGCCGACGCCGCCACCCGCGCCGCCTCGTTCGCGTTCTGGCTGATCTCCCGGATCGAGGCCCCCATCTCCTCCGCGCCCGCCGCCACCGTCGCCACGTTCCGGCTGACCTCCTCGGCCGCCGCGGACA
>NZ_JAAKGN010000200.1:0-6982 GCF_011039295.1 Modestobacter sp. KNN46-3
GGTCTTGTCCGACTCGTCCTTGGCCGTGCCGACCAGGTCGTCGGCGGCGTGCAGGCAGGCCGCGAGCGAGACCAGCGACAGCGGGATGTCCAGCACCGCCTTGCGCGCCAGCCGGCGGTGGTGGCCGAGCTGCAGGCCGCGGTGGCCCAGCCGGGGGCGATGACCCACGCCTGGCTCTTCACCGGGCCGCCCGGCTCCGGGCGCTCGGTCGCCGCCCGCGCCTTCGCCGCTGCGTTGCAGTGCCCGGCCGGGGGTGACGGCACCTGCCACGCCTGCCGGACCGTGCTGGCCGGCAGCCATGCCGACGTGCACCGCGTCGTGCCCGAGGGGCTGTCCATCGGGGTCGCCGAGGTGCGGCAGATCGTCCGGACCGCGGGCCGGGCGCCGTCCCAGGGCCGCTGGCAGATCGTGGTGGTCGAGGACGCCGACCGGATGACCGAGCAGGCCTCCAACACCGTGCTGAAGATGCTGGAGGAGCCGCCGCCGCGGACGGTCTTCCTGCTCTGCGCGCCCTCGCTGCACCCCGACGACGTGCCGGTCACCATCCGCTCCCGCTGCCGGGTGGTGGCGCTGCGCACCCCGCGGATCGACGCGGTCACCGAGGTGCTGGTCCGCCGGGACGGCATCGACCCGGCCCTGGCCGCCTGGTCCGCGGCGGCCGCCGGCGGGCACGTCGGGCGGGCCCGGCACCTGGCCCAGGACGAGTCGGCCCGGCTGGCGCGCAAGGCGGTGCTGGACATCCCGCTGTCGCTGGTCTCGCTCGCGGCCTGCCTGCACGCCGCCGACGACCTGGTCGGCACGGCCAAGGACGAGTCGGACAAGACCGTCGCCGAGGTCGACGCGGTGGAGACCGACGCCGTCAAGGCCAGCCTGGGTGTGGGCGCGCGCGGGCCGGGGGTCGCTGCCGCCAGTCGCGGGGCCGGTCAGCTCAAGGAGCTGGAGACGCGGCAGAAGCGGCGGGCCACCCGGATCGGCCGGGACTCCCTGGACCGGGCGCTGGTCGACCTGGCGGCGCTGTACCGGGACGCACTGGTGATCAGCTCGATGGCGGGGACGGCGGGGGAGCTGACGCTGCCGCTGGCCCACCCGGACCGCCGGGCCGACGCGGTGGAGCTGGCCCGCCGGATCGGCGCCGAGGGGGCGCTGCGCCGGATCGACGCGGTGCTGGCCGCGCGCACCGCCCTGGAGCAGAACGTGAAGCCGCAGATCGCCGTGGAGGCGCTGACCGTGGCCCTCCGCCTGCCCGCCTGAGCCGCCCCGCCACCCCGGCGGGGGTGTCGCAGGAGGGGGTGGCGGTGCCGTAAGCTCACTCGCGCAGTCCGCCGCCTTAGCTCAGTCGGTAGAGCGTCTCACTCGTAATGAGAAGGTCGTCGGTTCGATTCCGACAGGCGGCTCGCATCTGACCAGCCTATTGATCCTCTGGCCACCCGAGCAAGGGCCGTTTTCGGGGCCGACTGGGCACGAGTTGGGAACGGGACCGCACGTGGTCCCCGCCGGTCTTGGGTGTTGCCTGGCGGTCGTGGCCGAAGAACGGGCGGCCAACCGGCGGCTTGGTCAGCTGCGTCGATCTCACCGGGGGCCGGCGCCCGAGCTCCAAGGGACGTCGCGCGAGCTGTCAGTCCGGGTCCCAGCGTCTTGTGGAGAGGACGGGTGCACCGGCAGACATCAGCCCTTGCGTTTCTTTCGACTCTAATCCTATAGTGAGCGGATGGCCCGCCCTGTCGCTCTGTTGTCGTCCGATGTCATCGGGGCTGACGCATCTGCACGCCTGTCGCAGGGGCTGCAGCACGCGGAAACGGTGACGATCGGGGATGAGACGATCGTGCTCACTGACGAGGCCCGGTCGGTACTGAGGGAGATCCTCGACCTTCTGGCCTCGGGGCAGCGCGTCGAGGTCGTCCCGGTGACCGAGACCCTGACTACCCAACAGGCGGCAGATCTGCTGAAGATCAGCCGGCCCACGCTGGTGAAGTTGCTGGAGGCGGGCCGCATCCCTTACGAGCAGCCCGGCGTGCATCGCCGGATCTCCCGGACAGCAATCGACGAATTCTCTGCGTCGAGGTCGGAGCGTCGTCGCGTCGGCCTGGACGCCTTGGCAGATGCGTTCGATCCTGACGTTCCGGACGAGTACGTCACCACCCGGTGACGGCGCCGGTCCTCCTGGACGCCTGTGTCCTGGTCCCGCAGCGGCTCTCCAGCCTCCTCCTCACACTGGCGGAGGAAGGACTCTTCGAACCTCGCTGGTCTGATCACATCCTTGCCGAGACAGAGCGGGCGCTCGTCGACAAGCTCCGCCTTCCGCGCGACCGCGCTGTCCGCCGACTCGACGCGATGCGCGAGGCGTTCCCCGAGGCGGCCGTCTACGGGTTCGAGCCCCTGCAGAACGGTCTCACCTGCCATCCGAAGGACCGCCACGTGCTCGCCGCGGCGATCGCCGCAAGCGCGGAGACGCTCGTGACGGCGAATGTCAAAGACTTCCCGGAGGCGTCCTGTCAGCCGCACGGCATCACCGTGTCCGACCCGGACCTGTTCCTCCTTGAGCTGATGGTCCGGGACGGTCGCGCCTGCCAAACTGCCGTTCAGCGCGAGGCGCGACGTATGCGTCGCCCACCGATGACGACGCGCGATGTGCTCGCCGGCGTCGCGGGCGTGGTTCCCACGTTCGCCAACTCTCTGCATCAGGCGATGCTCGATGGTGTCTTCGCCAGCAGCGACGTGCCTGCCTACGAGACGGTCCCGGCGGAGGTCAGCCCGCTGCAGGCTTACGCGGACGACTTCGATCTGACCGATCCACTGCAGGTCGCTCTCGCCTGGTGGCACGCCCTCGATGACCGCGACCGGTACCTGGCTGCTCTGCACAACCTGACCTGGTCGCCAGCCGCCTTTGGGGACTACGTCTGGGCCGAGGAACTCCTCGCAGGGTGGTCGATCGCGTCTCGTGTCTACTACGCCGTCGATGACCCGGCTGGCGACGTGGCGTTCGTCCGCTTCGTTCCGGAGGTTGCGCAGAGCTCTCAAGTGTTCGAGTCGTTCGTCGTTCGTGGTGCGCGCTTCATGACCATGAAGAGGCGACCGGACGGAGCATGGTGCGTCTGGGGACTGGGCGGCAGGATGATCGGCGCGCGACCTGTCCGCGACGGCTGAGCGCAGGTGGCGACCCCGGCGGCTAAGACAGAGACTTTGCGACTGAACCGCGGTGCTCCACCGTGCAGCAACAGCCAGCGTCTTCCAATACCCGGGCCCGCCGACCCACGCTACCGAGCGAGGGCTCCCATATTCAGCTCGATTCGCCTGTCAACCGAGCGGCCCGCATGCTACCGATCTCGGTGGCCCCATCTCCGACCGCTGCGGACCCACACGGCCGCCGCGTCGCCCTGAGCGGCCCACTCAGGGGCATCCGACGCGGGCGCTCACCGCTGCTTGGCTCGCGACCAGCCGAAGACGATAGATAGAGCGCCGCCGAGGGCCAGGAATGTGATCGCGGCGTAGACCACGCGTGGCTCGCCGGCCGTCATCAGCGCCTGGACCAGCGAGATCGACCCAACGATCAAGCCGACGATCACGATGGCTAGGAGTCGAGTAGGCAGCGGACGTCGCACCAGCCGGACGCTACCGGGCGTGGCGCGCACCCCCTCGCCCTGAACAGCACCGCCACCCAATCAGGTGCCCGTGAAGCAGCCCTCAGGGCGATGTCCCGGAGCGGTCCACCTGGGGACAGTTCGTTATGACGCCCGCGCTGTTCCTGCCACGGGCGTCAGGCGGAGGTACGCCTTCTTCTTGAAGAGAGTCGCGATTCCAGACGCCCCGGTCGGCTCCACGCGAAGTCGAACGGTCTGACCCGGCGCGACATCTACGTCCACCGGATCGCTCCCTGTCCAGTCGATGTGGGCGCTGACCTGATGAGGTCCAACCGCCAGAGGCACCTCGGCCGTGGATCCAGCCTTGACCTCTCCCACCGGGACGCCGTCCA
This sequence comes from Modestobacter sp. KNN46-3, assembly GCF_011039295.1. NCBI lineage: Bacteria > Bacillati > Actinomycetota > Actinomycetes > Geodermatophilales > Geodermatophilaceae > Modestobacter > Modestobacter sp. KNN46-3. The sequence goes on from NZ_JAAKGN010000200.1 coordinate 3,971, forward strand.
CACGAATCTCGTATGACCGCATGCCGTCGCGGTACTTGCCCCCAGGTCGCTCGATGATCAAATTCCCTGCATCAGCCATCGGGCCAGCATCGGGCACGCAAGATCGCTTTGCGAGTTGGGGCTGCTCGGCGATCCGCTCGGCGTCCCTGAAGCCGCCTTGAGGGACATCCGTCCAGTCGAGGGCGCCTCACGCTCGCCCGTCTGCGCCGAAGGTGGACATCGACCATCTCAGAGGGCGTCAAGCGGGGACGCCCAGCGGCGACAGGTCCACCAACGTCAGGCAGGTCACCTGGTGGAGAGAAGTTGGATCCCATGTCGCGCTGCAATGCGCTGGACGATCTCGGTCGTAGGGACGTCTAGCCGCTCGGCGGCCGCTCGCGCGTAGATCACGACGGCGAAGACCGCGTAAGTCCACAACGGGGACTGCCACCAACCGGCGTCGTGAAGCAGATCCGGCTGCAGTCCGCCGCGCATGCAGGCCGCGGCGTAGAGGGCGTACTGGATGTTGCGGTGCTCGACGCGACCGGTGAACGTCACCTCGGGGAGGTAGCGCTCTTGCAGCCCTTCGTAGACGAGCGGTTCGTTGCCGGCCGGGCAGGCCAGCTCCAGCGCGCTGACCGCGACCTCGAGCATGGCGGCGTCCGGCGTGAAATGGCCGACCGCATGGTGAGGCGCCACAGCGTTGATGAGGTCGTGGATGTCATCGCCGCGACGGAGGCCCGACAGGACGGCCTCCTGTGCTTGGCGGTGGAGAGCGTCCGGTCCTTCGTCCGCCTGCTCGGCCATGGCGGCAGTCTTGCCGATTCGGTGAGGGCTGGGGCGCGGTCGCCATCCCGCTCGGCTTGAGCCCGGCACGTCTTCAGCTCGCCGTGAGCAGCTACGGCACCACCCCAGACGGCCCCCAGCAGGTTCGGTCCTACCGCCTGCCCCAGCTCGGAGAACAGCAAGTCCGCAGCCCACACACCTCTTGCATCCAGGGCCCTCCGATTCGTTGTGACGAGTCCACCGCCCGTGGCGGGGGCGATGTCACCCCGGTTCCGGCGGCTCCGGGAGCGCACCCGCTGAACCGGTGCAGACCGAGAGGGGCGGCGAATGCGCCGCGGCCGTCAGTTGGAAGCCGGCATCGGCGCCTTCTCGGTCAGGCCGGCCTCGTTCCAGGTGGGCCGGGCAGCGGGGGAGGACTGGCGTGAGCGACGAACAGCTGACGATCGCGGGGCTGCCGACGGACCGTGGGGGGCGCGACTCCCGCGGTGCTCGGTCCATCCGCTCGAACCCGCGTCCCCGGCCGCCGATGCCGGGAGATGGCGTCTATGAGGTTCCCGGCCTCGCTGGGCACGGTCCTGACGGTGCAGCTGCCCGTCGCTCGGCGCCGTCACGCGCGCTGGGGGTTCACGACGTCGACGCCCTCGGTGTCCGCACCGATCTGGTGACTGCCTGCTGGATCGCGCTCGGCGTCGGATCGACGACGGCCTACGCGCTGGCCGGCCGCGGCGAGCTGCCGTTCCCTGCCTACCGGGTTGGCCGCCAGTGGGTGGTGCCCACGGCCGGCCTCCGGGCTTTCCTGGGCTTGCCCCAGCAGGAGTCGACGAAGCCGGTCACCCCCTGACGCCACGGCGAGTCGCAGGGTGACAAGCAACGTCACCCCCGATGGCCGGCCCCGGATTCGGTCGTCGTCCTCCGCGGGACGAGAGCTGCCGCAGCCTCGGCTGCCTGCCGACCGACCCCCTCCAGCAAGTGCGTGTAGGTGTCCGAGGTGATCCGGATGCCAGAGTGCCCCAGGCGCTTGGAGACGACGGTCATGTCGACGCCGGCCGCCAGCATGATCGACGCCTGCCCGTGCCGGAGATCGTGCAGCCGCACCCGCCGTAGCCCGGCCTCGGCGACCAGCACGTGGAAGGTCTTCGAGACGACCTCGGGCTTGAGGTAGGAGCCGTTCTCGCGGGCGAAGACCAGGTCGTGGCCCTCGTACGCCGCGCCGAACGCGGCCTTCTCCACGTCCTGCTGCAGCCGGTGGGCGATCAGCGAACCCACCGTGGCGGCGTCGAGATCGACCCGCCGGTCCTCACCACTGGCGGTCTTCGGTTGCCCGATCACGCTCTCGTAGCCGACCTGCACGACGGACTGGCGTACCCACAGCACTCGCTTGTTCAGGTCGACGTCACCCCAGCGCAGGCCGACGACCTCACCGCGACGAAGCCCCGTCATCGCGAGCACCTCGAACAGCACTCCCAGCCGGTGGTCGGCGGCGGAGTCGAGGAAGGCACCGAGCTCCTCGGGCTCCCACGGCCTGACCTTCGGCCGGCGGCTGGGTTCCAGCTCGGCCAGTGCCGCTGGGTTGTACGGGATGACGCGGCGACGGACGGCGTCGTTGAGCGCCGAGCGCAGGGTGGCGTGGATCCGGCGTACCGAGGACGGCGACAGCCGTTTGGAGCGGGCGCCCTGCCGGCGCAACGAGGTCAGCGCCCGGTCGACGTCGTCCACGGTCAGGTCCGTGAGGCGGTAGTGGCCCAGCAGCGGGATCCAGTAGTCCCGCAGGTGCTGCTGCGTATGCAACGCGGTGGAGGGACGGAACCGGCCGGCATCCGTCTTCCGCTCCAGCCAGCCCTCCAGGTAGCTCGCCACGGTGACCCGGCGCTGGTCCTGCACCCGCATGCCCTGTCCGGTGGCCGTCAACGACGCCTGCAGCGCCGCCCGGGCGTCGGCGGAGGTGTCATAGCCGCCCCGCCGGACCTGCCGTCGCCGCCCGGAGGGCTCGCGCACGTCGTGCACGAAGAACCACGACCCGTGCCGCTTTGGGCAGTTCTTCCGCCGGCCGGCGCCGTCGAGTACAGGCGGGCACGGGCATCGCTTGAACACCGTCCCGGTCACTGACTGCTCCTCCCGCTCAGTGGCGTCCACCAAGGTGGTGTGCGACGGCCCCGGTGACCAGCGGGCCCTCCACATAGAGGCGGCCACCGCGTGATCTTCTGGATGACCTACCACAGTCCTTCAGGAGAGCTACGCGATGACCGC
>NZ_JAAKGN010000201.1:0-6934 GCF_011039295.1 Modestobacter sp. KNN46-3
GCCACCAGCCGGTCGGGGGTGTAGTCGGTGATCTGGATCCCGAGCTTGTCGTCCAGGGGCCCCTGGGTGTCGGACGGCAGCCAGTCCGGACGCGCGGTGGTCATCCGCGCACCGTAGCCACCGGCGGTGCCTGGTCGGCTCGTGCACCGGTCCGGACCGTCGGTGGGCGCCCTTAAGCTCGTGGTCGATGTCCGCACCGGTGAGCACCCCAGTCAGCAGCACAGCGTCCGCCTCCGACCCGGCCCCCGGGGTCCGTCCGCGGCTGCTGCTGCTCGACGGCCACTCGCTGGCCTACCGGGCCTTCTTCGCCCTCCCGGTGGAGAACTTCTCGACCACCACCGGGCAGCCGACGAACGCCGTCTACGGCTTCACGTCGATGCTGATCAACGTGCTGCGCGACGAGCAGCCCAGCCACCTCGCGGTGGCCTTCGACGTCAGCCGGAAGACCTTCCGCAGTGAGATCTACGCCGAGTACAAGGCCAACCGCGCCGAGAGCCCGACCGACTTCCGCGGCCAGGTGAGCCTGGTGCAGGAGGTCCTCGGTGCGCTGCACGTGCCGGTGATCACCGCGGAGAACTACGAGGCCGACGACGTCATCGCCACCCTCACCGTGCAGGCGGTCGAGCAGGGCATGGACGTGCTGATCTGCACCGGCGACCGGGACGCGCTGCAGCTGGTCAACGAGCACGTGACGGTGCTCTACCCGCGCAAGGGCGTGTCGGACCTGACCCGGTTCACGCCGGAGGAGGTGGAGGCCAAGTACGGCCTCACCCCCACCCAGTACCCCGACTTCGCCGCACTGCGCGGCGACCCGAGCGACAACCTGCCCAACATCCCGAGCGTGGGGGAGAAGACCGCCGCCAAGTGGGTGCGTGAGTACGGGTCGCTCGATGCCCTGGTCGACCAGGTCGACACGGTGAAGGGCAAGGTCGGGGAGAAGCTGCGGGAGCACCTCTCCTCGGTGCTGCAGAACCGCCGGCTCACCGAGCTCGACCGCGCCGTCCCGCTGGAGGTCGGGCCGCAGGACCTCGCCGTCCAGCCCTGGGACCGCAACGAGGTCCACACCCTCTTCGACAACCTGCAGTTCCGGGTGCTGCGTGACCGGCTCTTCGCCACTCTCGCCACCCCGGAGCCGGAGGTCGACGGCGGCTTCGAGGTGACCGCCGACCGGCTGGCCCCGGGTGAGCTGGCCGGGTGGCTCACCGCGCACGCGCGCACCGGGCACACCGGGGTCGTCTTCCGGGGCACCTGGGGCCGCGGTGTCGGCGAGCTCACCGGGATCGCGCTGGCCGCCGCCGACGACCACGCCACCTTCGTCGACCTGGGTCCCGACCTCGACACCGCCGACGAGCAGGCACTGGCCGGCTGGCTGGCCGATCCGACGACCCCCAAGGTCGTGCACGAGGTCAAGGGCCCGCTGCTGGCCATCTGGAGCCGTGGCTGGGACCTGCAGGGCATGGTCAGCGACACCGCGCTCGCGGCCTACCTGGTCAACCCCGGGCAGCGGTCGTTCGACCTCGGCGACCTGGCGGTGCGCTACCTGCGTCGCGAGCTCAAGGACGCCGCGGAGCCGGAGGGCCAGTTGACCCTCGACGGGCTCGGGCCCTCGGAGGAGGACGTCGCCGCGGCCGCCGCGCATGCCGACGTCCTCAAGGCGGTGGCGGTCAACGACCTGTCCGACGCCCTGGAGCAGGTGCTCGGGCAGAAGGGCGGCGACCAGCTGCTCGGGGACATCGAGCTGCCGCTGACCCGGGTGCTCGCGGCCATGGAGCACCGGGGCATCGCCGCGGACCTGGACTCCCTGCGCGAACTGCAGCGCGAGTTCGCCGCCGCGGTGACCGATGCAGCGGACGAGGCGTACGCGGTCATCGGCAAGGAGATCAACCTGGGCTCGCCCAAGCAGCTGCAGGCGGTCCTCTTCGACGAGCTCGGCCTGCCCAAGACGAAGAAGAACAAGACCGGCTACACCACCGACGCCGAGGCCCTGACCTCGCTGCTGGCCTCCACCGGTCACCCGTTCCTCGAGCACCTGCTGCGACACCGGGACGTCACCCGGCTGCGCACCGTCATCGACGGGCTGATCCCGATGGTCGACGAGGTGGGCCGCGTGCACACCACCTACCAGCAGACGATCGCGGCGACCGGCCGGCTCTCCTCGACCGACCCGAACCTGCAGAACATCCCGATCCGCAGCGCCGAGGGGCGCCGGATCCGGCAGGCCTTCGTCGTCGGGGCCGGCTACGAGTCGCTGATGACCGCCGACTACAGCCAGATCGAGATGCGGATCATGGCGCACCTGTCCGAGGACGCCGGCCTGATCGAGGCGTTCACCTCCGGGGAGGACCTGCACTCCTTCGTCGCGTCGCGGGCGTTCGACATCCCGATCGAGCAGGTCGACCCGGAGATGCGCCGGCGGATCAAGGCGATGAGCTACGGCCTGGCCTACGGGTTGAGCGCCTACGGGTTGTCCCAGCAGCTGCGGATCACCCCGGAGGAGGCGCGCGGGCAGATGCACGCCTACTTCGAGCGCTTCGGCGGCATCCGCGACTACCTGGACGGGGTGGTGGACGACGCCCGGCAGACCGGCTACACCGAGACGACGCTGGGCCGCCGCCGCTACCTGCCGGACCTGACCAGCGACAACCGGCAGCGCCGGGAGATGGCCGAGCGGATGGCGCTCAACGCCCCGATCCAGGGGTCGGCCGCCGACGTCATCAAGGTGGCGATGCTGAACGTGGAGCGCGCCATCGCAGCCGAGGGGCTGAGCTCACGGATGCTGCTGCAGGTCCACGACGAGCTCGTGCTCGAGGTGGCACCGGGGGAGCGCGAGACCCTCGAGGCCCTGGTGCGCCGCGAGATGGCCGGTGCGGCGCAGCTGTCGGTGCCGCTGGAGGTCTCCGTCGGCTTCGGCACCAGCTGGGACGCCGCCGCCCACTGACGAAGGACCCCGATGCCCCCCCACGCCTCGCAGGCTCGGCGCGGGCCCCTGCATCGGGGCCGCGGGCGGGGCGCTCAGCTGGTGGGGCGGCCCAGGGGGAACGTGGCGACCTGGTGCCAGGAGCCCGGCTCCCGGGTGCCGGCGTAGAACGCGGCGGTGTCGATGCGGGTCCGCAGCGGCATCGCCTCGCACAGCACCTTCTGGGCCTGCTCGAGGCCGGCCAGGTCGCCCTGGCGACGTTGCCCGATGCTCAGGTGCGGCACCGGCTCGCCGTGCGCGCCCCGGAACGGCGGGTGGTCGGGGTAGGCCTCGGCCACCCGCCGGGTCATCCGGCGGAACGGCTCCTCGGGGTCGGGGACCAGGTAGAGCATCTCCTCGCCGAACCACGCCGTCCCGGTGAACGTGCAGTCGAAGGCGGGCTCTGCCGCGAGGAGCTCGGCCAGACCGGCCAGCAGGGCGTCGTCCACCTGGCGTGGTGTGACGAAGGGGTAGATGACCGCCAGGTGGGCCGGGATCCCCCACGACGCGGAGACGTCGAACTGCTGGCGGTGTGCGTCGACCAGCGGGTCGGCGTCCGGGACGAGCACCACCACAGCGCTCTCGGTCGCATCGCCCAGGACGGTCTGTGCTGTCTGGTCCACCGCGCTGCTCCCTCAGGTCGGTCGAGCGGCCGGACCGGCGGGCCGGCGTCGGCGGCCAGCCTGGCAGGTCAACCCGCCCTGGCGCAGGTCCGCCGGGCAGATTGGCGACCAGCGCCAGCGTCCCGGTCGCCAGCGAGTCACGCTCCGACGACCACTGGCCCGAGGTCTGCGTGCGACCGAGTATCCGCTCCGGCTCGAGGAGGTCCCAAAGCTCGAAGCCGGCACCGATCACCGATCACCGCCCGAACTCTGTCTCCAACGGCGCGGTGGCGCTCCCGACTGTCAAGCCTGAACTGGTGGTTGTAGGTCATCTGTCGAGGCAATTACTCAACGTCGAGAATGATCTGCCTGGTCGCGCCGGCGCTGCCAGCCTCACTGAATGTGTACTCGATGTCGATGAGGAACCGTGTGAAGGGGTCATCGCGGACATCCTGGATGGTCGCGTGCGTCATCAGCAGGTGTTCGCCGTAGTGCAACCTCGCTGGCAGCTGCGAGTCCGGGACCGCGGGCTTCAACTCCACGTTACTGATGGCTGCCTCACCCTTGATTGGCTCGTACGACTTTCGGAAGGCGCGGCGGATGTGGATCCTCTGGACGACGACGGCGTCGCCAGTCGAGTCAATTTTCAAGCAAGCGACGTGATCCGACGATCCCTGTTGAAGTAGCGCAGGGACTAGACGACCACTGAACTCCGGCTTGATTTGCGACTGCGCGACCGTAGCCGCATCCCGAGCGGCCTCGGCTGATCTTTCGGCGGCCGCCGTAGCCTGCGCGCTAGCATCGGCCGACCGCTTGGCGCTGCCCGCCATTTCCTTCGTCGTCTTGGCGTACCAGTAGGTGACACCTAGAAGGGCGAGAGTAGAGCCCAGCTGAACCCAGGCGATGACGTCTTCCATGGCGGAAAGGTAACGATCGACGACTCGCACGAAGTCACCCAGTGGACGGGCTGCACAGTTGCTGGGGTCGTCAGTCCGTTAGGTCAGCCGGGCAGATGTGCGACGAAGATCAGCGTCCCCGGCATCAGCGCGCCCCGTTCCGGGGACCACTGGCCCCAGGTCTCGGTGCGGCCGGGCGTCCACTCCGGCTCGATGAGGTCGCTGAGCACGAACCCGGCACCGACGACCGCACGTACCCAGTCGCCGATCGTGCGGTGGTGCTCCACGTAGACGGTGGCCCCGGCGTCGTCGGTCTCCACGTACGGCGCGCGGTCGAAGTAGGAGGAGACGACGCGCAGGTCGGCCGGGTCGGGGGAGTCCGGCATCGGCCACCGCATCGGGTGGTTCACCGAGGCGACCAGTCGCCCGCCCGGCCGCAGGACGCGGGCGACGTCGCGCAGCACCGCCGTGGCATCGGCGACGAACGGCAGACCGCCGAAGGCCGAGCAGGCCAGGTCCACGCTCGCGTCGGCCAAGGGGAGTGCCCCCGCGTCGGCCTGCAGCAGGGGGACGGCGATGCCGGTGGACCGGTTCAGCTCCGCGGCCCGGGCGAGCATGCCCCCGGAGACGTCCAGCGCCACCGGTGCGGCACCGGCCGTGCGCAGCCAGCGGGAGCAGGGAGCCGAGCCGCAGCCGATCTCCAGGACCCGCCGCCCGGCGACCTCGCCCAGCAGGTGCGCGTCGGCCTCACGCAGCCCCTCGGGACACCAGAGGAAGTCGGCGTCGCCGAGGTCGCTGCCGTGCTCGGCGAGGTAGGCCGGGGCGGCGGCGTCCCACCAGCCCCGGTTCGCGCGGGCGGACTCGGCCGCTCCGGCCGGCCGCCGCGTCACGCCTCCCGCTGCCGGGTAGCCGTCCTCGGCCAGCGGCAGGGAGGCCGCGGGGGGTCGGGCCGGGGTGCTGTCCATGACGCGCCGATGGTGACACGCCGTCCGGCCGGTGGCCCTGCCGGTCGGGCCCGCCCCCTGGTGGACCGGGCTCTCGCCAGGTCCGTACGATGGGGAGCACGCCAGAGGTCTGTGGTGTTGACCCTCCTGTACGGGGGTCGGCGTTGCCGCCTCCCGTGAACCTCCCCGTGGTCCGCCTGGGCCGCGGGTGATCCTGTCCCTACGCATCCCCCGTCCGGAGCACTCGACCACATGACCTCCACCCAGGTCCGTCCCGACAGCACCCCCCAGATCGCGGTCAACGACATCGGCACCGCCGAGGACTTCCTCGCTGCGATCGACCAGACCATCAAGTACTTCAACGACGGCGACATCGTCGAAGGCGTGATCGTCAAGGTCGACCGGGATGAGGTGCTGCTGGACATCGGCTACAAGACCGAGGGCGTCATCCCCTCGCGTGAGCTGTCCATCAAGCACGACGTCGACCCGACCGAGGTCGTCAAGGTCGGCGACGAGGTGGAAGCCCTCGTCCTCCAGAAGGAGGACAAGGAAGGCCGGCTCATCCTGTCCAAGAAGCGGGCTCAGTACGAGCGCGCCTGGGGCACGATCGAGGCCAAGAAGGAAGCCGACGAGGTCGTCACCGGCACCGTCATCGAGGTCGTCAAGGGCGGCCTGATCCTCGACATCGGCCTGCGCGGCTTCCTCCCCGCCTCGCTCGTCGAGATGCGCCGCGTGCGCGACCTGCAGCCCTACGTGGGCCGCGAGCTCGAGGCGAAGATCATCGAGCTCGACAAGAACCGCAACAACGTCGTCCTCTCCCGTCGTCAGTGGCTGGAGCAGACCCAGTCCGAGGTCCGCAGCGAGTTCCTCAACAAGCTCGCCAAGGGCCAGGTCCGCACGGGCGTCGTCTCCTCGATCGTCAACTTCGGTGCGTTCGTCGACCTCGGCGGCGTCGACGGTCTGGTGCACGTCTCCGAGCTGTCCTGGAAGCACATCGACCACCCGTCCGAGGTCGTCGAGGTCGGCCAGGAGGTCACCGTCGAGGTCCTCGACGTCGACCTGGACCGTGAGCGGGTCTCCCTGTCGCTGAAGGCGACGCAGGAGGACCCGTGGCGCCAGTTCGCCCGCACGCACCAGATCGGTCAGGTCGTGCCGGGCAAGGTCACCAAGCTCGTCCCCTTCGGTGCGTTCGTGCGCGTCGACGAGGGCATCGAGGGCCTGGTGCACATCTCCGAGCTGGCCGAGCGCCACGTGGAGATCCCGGAGCAGGTCGTGCAGGTCGGCGACGAGATCCTGGTCAAGGTCATCGACATCGACCTGGACCGCCGGCGCATCTCGCTGTCCCTCAAGCAGGCCAACGAGGGCGTCGTCGGCGACGAGGAGCAGTTCGACCCGGCCGCCTACGGCATGTCGGCCTCGTACGACGAGCAGGGCAACTACGTCTACCCCGAGGGCTTCGACTCCGACACCGGCGAGTGGCTCGAGGGCTACGACGAGGCCCGCGAGACGTGGGAGCGGCAGTACGCCGAGGCCCAG
>NZ_JAAKGN010000202.1:0-6929 GCF_011039295.1 Modestobacter sp. KNN46-3
CTCCATGTCCACGTGCGTGCGGAGGAACGCCAGCGCGACGTCGTAGGTCCAGCGGTCACCGGCGGCCCGGCCGGGCGGGATGGGCAGGTCCAGGTGGACGCCGATGTCCAGGACCACCCGGGCGGCCAGGTGCCCAACCAGGACGGCGCCGGCACGATCGACGCGGTCGGCGAGGGCGTCGACCCCGTGCTCGTCGGCGAGCGGGTGTGGGTCTGGGAAGCCGCGTGGCAGCGGCCGCACGGCACGGCGGCGGAGTACACCGTCGTCCCGGCCCGGCAGACCGTGCTCCTGGGCGCCGACCCCTCCTTCGAACTGGGCGCCGCCCTCGGCATCCCGTTCCTCACCGCACACCGCTGCCTCACCGTCGCGGAGTCACTCCCCGACCGGCTCGCCCCCGGCTCGCTCAACGGCCGCACCGTGCTGGTGCAGGGCGGCGCCGGCGCGGTCGGCAACGCCGCCATCCAGCTCGCCCGCTGGGCCGAGGCCACCGTCATCGCCACGGTCAGCTCCCCGGCGAAGGCGCAGCTGGCCGCGAAGGCCGGCGCCGACCACGTCATCGACTACAAGCGGCAGGACGTCGTCACCGAGGTCCGCAAGATCGCGCCGAAGGGCGTCGACTCCATCGTCGAGGTCTCCGCCGCGCAGAACGCCGCCACCGATGCCCAGGTGATCGCCCTGCACGGCGCGGTCGCCATGTACGCCGACGACGGCGGCGCCGAGGTGACCATCCCGGTGCGCGCCCAGATGGTCCCCAACGCCCGCTGGCAGTTCGTGCTCGTCTACACCGAGCCCGCCCGGGCCAAGGACATCGCCGTGGAGGACGTCAACGCCGCGGTGCTCGACGGCGCGGTCCGGGTCGGCGCGGACGCCGGGCTGCCGCTGCACGTCCACCCGCTGTCCGAGACCGCCGCCGCCCACCAGGCGGTGCAGGACGGCGCCGTCGGCAAGGTGCTCATCGACGTCACCGGCTGAGGAACGACATCGCCCGCTCCCCCGACGCAGGTCGAGGGAGCGGGCGACGTGCGATCAGGTCAGCGGGCCACGCGGAAGGGCACGCTCACCGGGTCGGCGGACCGCTCACCCAGCGACTGCTGGGCGGTCAGCTCGTACGTGCCCGGGCGCAGCGTGCCCATGGCCGCCCGCCAGACGCCGTCCTTGCCGACGACGACCGTGCGGGTGATTCCGGCCGTCACCGTGACGGTGGCGCCGGGGGTGCCGGTGCCGGTGGCCGTGACCGCCGGCGACGTCGTCGCGTCCACCGCCGGCGAGGTGACCGTGAGGCCCTTGATGTCGGCCCGGGCGGTCAGCCACTCGTCCCGGCCGATCGGGTGGTCGACCACGCGGGTCTCACCGATGCAGCCGTTCCAGCCGTTGGTGGCCTGGTCGTCGACCCAGTCCGCACCGAAGATCCACGGCATCGCGTCGTCCAGCCCGTGGCCCACGGTGTTCGAGGCGTTGCGCAGCACCGGGGCACCGTCGACGTACATCGTCGTGGTGGCCGTCGCCGGGTCGTTCACCAGCGCCACGTGCGCCCACGTGTCGACCATGATCTCTCCCGACCACGAGGTGCGGTCACCCTTGGCGGTGTCGATCGGCACCTCGGTCCACTGGAACTCCTTGAGGTTGGACAGGCCCAGGGCCACCGGGGACGCCGTCCAGTCCCAGCGGGTCTGCGGCACGCCGATCTGCGAGCGGTTGCCCGAGCGCACGATCGCCTTCATCCACGCGTTGTCGGACTGGGTCCAACTCTCGTCGATCTGCAGGAAGGTCTCGATCGTGTAGCCGTTCTCGAGCGCCGCCAGGTTCACCGGCGCGTCCGCGCGGGTGGTCAGGTAGCTGTACCGGTCGGTCTGCTTGCTGGCGTTGGTGAAGCAGATCGAGGCTCCGTCCGAGGAGTACGGGTGCGCCTCCTGGGAGAAGTTGACGTCCCGGAGCTGAGCGGTCGGCGAGCCGGACCGGCTGATCGGCACGCGCATGAGGTTGTTGCGGTTGTTGCCCTCGACGTCGCGGATGACGCCGCCCTGGGCGACCACCCCGCGCAGCCCGTTCATCCGCCAGTGCGCGAGCGTCCCCTCGACCTGCGGGTAGTCCGCCGTCGAGCCCGGCAGCTCGGTGGTGATCGGGTCGGGGCTGACGAAGCCGTCGAGCAGGATGTCGCGCGCCGCCTGGGTCAGCGAGGGCTCGTCGGCGGAGCCGGCGGTGAACCCGGGGTTGAACCCGGCGAACCGCTCGGAGAAGTCGATGTCCAGGGTGAACTGCTCGTTGGGACCCTCGAGGAAGGCCTGGTCGTAGGAGGTCAGCTTCTCCTGCGGCTTGGCGACCACCCACGGCGAGGCGGTCTGCGCCGAGATGGTGTCGTTGGTGAGGTCGAACTCGAACAGGCCGAGGTAGCCGTTCCCGCCCTCGTAGGCCATCTGGTAGTCCATCAGGACCTGGGTCACCGGGTGACCGAAGTCGTTCTGCTTGGTCAGCCGGGTGGCGCCGTGGAAGTGGCCGTTGAGGGTCATGAAGATCTGGTCGTTGCCCTTGATGAGCTGGTCCCAGAGCCGCAGGCCGTAGCCGGTCTCCTGCGGGGAGACCCCGTCGTCCTGGATGCCGATGATGTCGTGCGAGGTGAGGATGACCGGCAGGGTCGGGTGCTGCGCCATCACCTCGTCGGCCCAGCGCAGGGTGGCGTCGGACGCCCGCCAGGACAGCGCCAGCACCATGAACTGCTGCCCCTCGGCCTCGAAGACGTGGTACTGGTTCATCCCCGTCGGGTCGCTGCCGCCGTAGGTCGACTGCTCGGCCGCCCGGTCAGGCCCGAACCAGCGCAGGAAGGGCTCCCGGGCCAGGTCGTACTGGTCGTCGTAGTGGTTGCTCGAGCTGTTCCGGACGTCGTGGTTGCCGGCCAGCACCGAGTACGGCAGGTCGGCGTCGTCCAGGGTCTGCATGGCGGCGTCGGCGGTGCGCCACTCGCCCTCGGTGTTCACCTGGTCGACGACGTCGCCGAGGTGGGCGACGAACGGGATGCGCAGCTCGTCGGCGTGCTCGGCGAGCCACTCGGTCTGGGCGGCGAAGGGGTTGTTGCCGTCGCCGTAGCGGTCGGGCCGCTCGAACTCCGACTCGGCGTACCGGGAGTAGAACTGCGTGTCCGGCAGGACGGCGAGGGTGAACCGGGAGGCCGGCTCGGTGGCAGCGGTCTCGACGGCCGCGGTCCCGACGGGCGCGCTCTCGACGGGCGCGGCCGCCGCCGGGCCGGCGGTGACCAGGCCACCGGCGGTGGCGAGACCGGCGACCGTGGCGGCCACACCGACCCCGGCGACGGCCCGCAGGCACGCCGTCCGGGCGGGGGTGGCGCCGCGGTGTGCGGGCCGTGGGCTGAGCAGGTGCATGGGGACGTCCTTCGACTGTGCTGGGGCGGTGGGGGGTCCCACCGCTCCCGCACGCTGTCGAGCGGCTGTGGCCGCTCGGTGTCCGCGCTGTGTACGCCGGACCAGCCGGACGTGAAGCATCTAGATCATCTTCTCCGGCTCGGTACGTACCGGAACCGCGACGGCAGGTGGACCCGGACGGCTCCGCTCACCACTCGCGCGCTCGGCCGGGCCCCGGACGGGGTCAACCGCCCAGCCGGCGGTGCCGCGAGCGCTGCTGCCCTGCCCGGGCGTCGAGCAGCGCCCGGGCACTGGTGGCCACGACCAGGTGCTCGTGGGACGTCGGATCGTCGACGGGACGACCCAGCAGTGCCTCGATCCGGGCCAGCCGCAGGTAGAGCGACTGCCGCTGCACGTGCAGCGCATCGGCTGTGCGGGTCCTGCTGCCCCCGTGCCGCAGGAGGACGGCGAGGGTCTGCACCAGGTCGCTGCCGTGCGCGGCGTCCCAGGCCAGCAACGGCGACAGCGCGTCGTCCACCAGGAGGGCCAGCGCCCGGTCGTCCAGCCGGCCCAGCAGCCGGAGCAGGGTCAGGTCGCGGGTGACCGCGGTCCCTCGTCCGAGCAGCGTGGCCACCGGCAGGGCGTCGTGCGCCTCCCGCAGGGAACGGCCGGCGTCGGCCACCGGGACCTCCGGGCCGACGGTGGTGACCGCCCCGGCAGAGGGGAGGACGCTCGCCAGCCACCCGGCCGGGTCGGGCCGGTCCGGGGCGGCAGGGACCGCGACGAGCCCCACGGCCTCCCCGCGGACCCGGTCGGCGAGCAGCTCCAGGTCGTGGGTCGACGCGACGTGGGCCCACGTCGCCAGCACCTGCCGGGGATCGGGTGCGGACGCGGCGATGCCGAGCACCCGCGCATCCGGCGACGGGTGGAAGCACGCCAGTCCGGCGCGGACCAGCAGCTCACGGACCCCGGGGACGGCGTCGGCGAGCAGATCGGCGAGCAGCGGCGCCGCGAGGTCGCCGGGCGTCCCCGTGCCCGACTGTCCGACCGCCACCGCCGCCACACTCGCCAACCGCGCCGCCAGCACCCGCAGCCCGGGCAGGTCGCTGCCGGGGCCGGGCCCCAGCAGGACCGACCCCCAGTCGACGTCCCAGATGCGAACCGGCGAGCTCGCCGCGGGCCGGCGGAGCAGTCGTTCGGTCGCCCGCTGGTCCCGCAGCCCCGCGGCGGCCACCACCTGCCCCGACCGGGTGACGAGTGCGGCCGGGCCGCCGGTCACGGCGGCGGCGCAGGACACCACCGCGGGGGTCCCGCCGCCGGCGGCCAGCGCCGCGTGCACCTCGTGCACCACCTGGTCGGCCAGCCGCAGCCGGGGCGCGTCCGCGTGCAGGATCGCGCCGTTGGCCTCCTCGGAGATGCGGATGAAGGGCACGACCTGGCGCAACACGTACAGCGGCAGGCCCTGCCGGGTGGCCTCGTCGAGGATCTCGCCCGGCAAGTCCGGCAGCGACCGGCCCAGCTCCATGGCCACCGCCGACACCCGCTGGGCCGCCAGCTCGCGGACCCAGTGCCGCCGGGCGCCGGCGTCCACCCCGGCCAGGCCGAGTCCGGTGGTGAGCAGCAGGTCGCCGGCCGACAGCAGGGGGCCGATCTCGTAGATCTCGCTGGAGTGGACCCAGCGGACGGCGGTGCCCAGCTGAGCGGGCGGGACGGCCACCTCCGGCCTGGCCTGCTGCACCGAGGGCAGCAGCAGGAACTCGGCCAGCGTCAGCGCCACAGGCGTCCTCTCGGTCGGACAGGTCGTCACGGATCGACCAGACGATCCCTGACATCTGCCCCATTGCCCACCCCTCGCCGCACGGCGGACCCTGCGGAGGACCAGCCCGCAGGTACGCAAGCGAGCGCCCACACGAGGAGACCCGCATGACGACGTCCCAGTCACCGGACCAGGACCGCGCGTGGCTGGAGGTGGCCCTGGCGGAGGCCCGGGCCGGCCTGGCCACCGGCGGGGTGCCGATCGGTGCCGCGCTGATCGGCCCGGACGGCACCGTGTGGGGCCGCGGCCACAACCGACGGGTGCAGGACGACGACCCGTCCGTCCACGCCGAGACGGCGGCGTTCCGGGCCGCCGGCCGACGCCCCTCCTACCGCGGCACCACGATGGTGACCACGCTGTCCCCCTGCTGGTACTGCAGCGGGCTGGTGCGCCAGTTCGGCATCACCCGGCTCGTCGTCGGGGAGGCGCGCACGTTCAGCGGCGGGCACGACTGGCTCGCCGAGCACGGCGTGGAGGTCGTCGTCCTCGACGACCCGGGGTGCATCGACCTGATGACCGACTTCATCGCCGCCCAGCCGGAGCTGTGGAACGAGGACATCGGCGAGGACGTCGCAGTACCGTCCGCGCCCACCGGTGCAGAGGCAGCCCGATGAGCGCCAGCACCAGCCGGCACGCGGAGTCCCCGGCTGCCGTCGTCGACCCCGACTACCCGATCGACCCGGTGCCCGCGTCGGCACGGCGGTCGCTGTTCTCGCTGTCCATCGTGCTGCTCGGGTTCACCTTCTTCACCCCGACGATGCTGGCCGGCGCGCAGATCGGGGCGGCCTTCTCCGCCACCAGCCTGATCTGGGTGCTGCTGCTGGGCAGCGCCGTGCTGGGCGTCTACGTCGGCGCGATCGGCGGCATCGGCGCCCGCACCGGACTGACCACGGTGATGATGTGCCGCTACACGCTCGGCACGCGCGGCGCGAAGCTCGCCTCCCTGCTCCTCGGCGGCACCCAGATCGGCTGGTACGGCGTCACCGTCGCCACCCTCGCCCAGCTCACCGCCAGCGCACTCGGCTGGGACGGCCGCGGGCCGGAGGTGGCGCTGATGCTGGTCGGCGGTGCGGTCATGGGCGCGACGGCGTACTTCGGCTACAAGGGGATGTACGCGCTGTCGCTGGTCTCGGTGCCGCTGCTGCTGGCGCTCGCCGGATGGGTGACCTGGCGGTCGCTGGAGGAGGTCGGGGGCTGGAGCGGGCTGACGGCGATCGTGCCCAGCGAGACGATGACCGTCGCGGTGGCGGTGACGATCGTCGTCGGCACCTTCGCCTCCGGCGGCACCCAGGCGCCCAACTGGACCCGCTTCGCGCGCACCCCGTCGGCGGGCTTCTGGGCCTGCCTGGTCGCCTTCCTCGTCGGCGAGCTGCTGATGCTCGGCTTCGGCGCGGTCGGCGCCGTGGCGTTCGGGGAAGGCGACTTCGTGCTGGTGCTCTACCAGCTCGGCCTGGTCGGCTGGGGGCTGGTCTTCCTGGTGGCCAACCTCTGGACGACCAACGACAACACCGCCTACAACTTCGGCGTCGCCGGCGCCGAGATCGCCGACTCCCGGTCGAAGAAGCCGTTCGTGGTGGGCGGTGTCGTGCTGGGCACGCTGCTGGCCGTCACCGGCATCTACGACAACCTGATCGACTACCTGGTGTGGCTGGGCATCCTGATCCCCCCGCTCGGCGGCGTGGTGATCGGTGACTTCCTGGCCCGCTGGCGGAACGGCATGTCCGGTGCCACCGCGCTGCTGCCGAGCGTCGAGTGGCGCA
>NZ_JAAKGN010000203.1:0-6921 GCF_011039295.1 Modestobacter sp. KNN46-3
CGTGCGGCCGCAGCGGCCTCGCCGGCCGCGATCAGCGCCTTGGAGGGCACGCACCCGGTCCACAGGCACTCACCGCCCCAGGTGCCGCGGTCGACGAGCAGCACCCGTGCGCCCAGGGAGGCGGCGGGGGGGCGTAGTCGGCCCCGTTGCTGACCAGCATCGTCACCTGGCCGCCCGGCGGGACGGAACGACCGCCGGAGGGAGCGAGCCCGACCACCCGGCCGGCGGGCCGGGCGCCGTCCACCACCTGTCGGGCGACCTGGAAACCACGCTCGGCCAGCAGCCCACCGCACCAATCCGACCAGGCGCCGACGCACCCACCCGGCACGGTGGCCCGCTCACTGCGCAGGTACTGCGGGTCCGGCGGCGCGAAGGCCGCGACCGGCCGACCGGTGAGCACCGGCGCCATCGCGTCGTGCCAGACGGTGGCCGCCTTGCCACCACCGAACCCGCCGACGTCCTGGTTGCGGACCGGGTCGTAGACCATCACGCTCGCCGCGAACTGCGGGGTGTAGCCGACGAAGGTGACCGAGTAGTTGCCCTGGGTGGTGCCGGTCTTCCCGGCGATCTGGTGGCCGGGGACGTGCGCCCGGCGACCGGTCTGTCCGGGCGAGCCCGGCTCGACGTCCTTGCGCAGTGCGTGGTTCAGCGTGTCGGCGATGCCCGGCGCGATCACCTCGGGCGTGCACTGCGGCCCACCGACCAGCGGCTGGCCGTCCGGGCCGGCCAGCGGCTCCCCGGCCCGGTCGACGACGGCCTCGACCAGCCGCGGCTCGCAGCGCGTGCCGCGGGCGGCGAGGGTGGCGTAGGCGTTGGCCAGGGCCAGCGGGCTGGTCGGCTCGGCCCCGAAGGTGAACGAGCCACGGTTCTCCGCGACGACCTGGTCGGCGATCGGGTCGAGGCTGGTCAGCCCGAGCCGCTGGGCCACCCGGACCGGCCCCTCGATGCTGCCCAGCGCGTCCTCGAGAGCGAGGAAGTAGGTGTTGGAGGAGCGGTAGAGGGCCTGCTCCATGTCCAGCCGGCGCGGGTAGTTGCCGGCGTTCTCGACGTCGTAGGGACCGTCGCCGTCGCGGTAGACCTCGGAGGCGTAGGGGTCCGGGGTCCGCAGCTCGAAGTCCAGCCCGAAGCCCTGCTCCAGCGCGGCCGCGGCGGTGAAGACCTTGTACGTCGAGCCGGCGCCCTGGCCGGCGGCGGCAGGGAGGTCGACCGTGGTCTGCGCCGGGTCGGCCTCGTCGAGCCCGTACCTGCGGTTGACCGACATGGCCAGCACCCGGCCGGTGCCGGGCTCGACGTTCACGTAGACGGCGGCGCGCGGGTCGTCCATCGCCAGGGTCTGCACCACGGCGGCGTCCCCGGCCAGCTGCACCCCCGGGTCCAGGGTCGTGCGCACGGTCAGCCCACCGGCCTGGAGCTGCTCGAGGGTCACGCCGTACTGCTCGGTGAGCACCTTCAGCAGGTGCCCGCAGAAGAAGGCGCCGATGATCGCCTCGGTGCACCCGTTGGGGGCGCTGCCCCCGTCGACGACGCCGAGCGGCTCCGCCCGGGCGGCGTCCGCGGCGGCCTGGTCGAGCAGGCCGACCTCGGCCATGCGGCGCAGGACGAGGTCCCGGCGCTGCTTCGTCGGCTCGGGCGCGGTCACCGGGTCGTAGTAGGCGGGGCTGCGGACCAGCCCGGCCAGCATCGCGGCCTGCGCGGCGGTCAGCTGGTCGGCGGTGGTACCGAAGTAGCGCTGCGCGGCGGCGGCGACCCCGTAGGCACCGTTCCCGAAGTAGACGGTGTTGAGGTAGCGGGTGAGGATCTCCTCCTTGGTGTACTGCGCCTCCACCGCCAGCGCGATCTGTGCCTCCCGCAGCTTGCGGCCGACGGTGTCGGCCGTCGCCGCGGCCCGGCCGTCGGCGTCCTCGGCCGTCTGCAGCCGCAGCTGCTTGACCAGCTGTTGGGTGATCGTGGAACCGCCCTCGGTGACCTCGCCGGCGGCGATGTTGCGCGCCAGGGCACGCAGCAGCCCGCGGGAGTCCACCCCCGGGTGGTCGCGGAACCGGGCGTCCTCGATCGCGATCAGCGCGTCCTTCATCACCGGGGCGATCTGCTCGCCGGTGAGCGGGCGCCGGTTGCGCGAGTAGAACTCGGTGATCAGTGAGCCGTCCGCGGCCAGGACGCGGGTGTTGCCGGGCAGCCGGGTGTCGACGGCGGCGGTCTCCAGCGGGCGGACGAGGGCGGCACCCTGCTGGGCCAGCGCGCTGGCCCCGCCGATCCACGGCCCGACGACCCCGGCGACCAGCCCGCCGGCGACCACGAGGGCGATGACCAGGCGGAGCAGGACGACGCCGCGGCGCCGGGGACGCGGCGCGGCCGGTTCCGCGGCCGGCAGCAGCCAGGGCTGTTCGCCCGAGGGCCGACCTCCTCCTCCGGCGATGACCTGCACCTCTTCCGACGCTGGGCAGCCGACTCCTGCCCGCCGGCCACGGTGGGTTGTCCTCGACGGTGCTCCGGGACGTCCGACCCATGCACGCCTGCGGCACTTCTCAACGTGATCGTCATGTTCGCGGTGCCGGCAGAGGGGCGCGGCGCGTGCCCGCCCGGCCCCGTACGGTCGCTCGGTGACCGCTGCGCAGGAGCTGCTGACCGAACGGGTCCAGGGCGTGCTCGACGTCCCGCTGCACGCCTGGCTCGGCCTGCGGCTCGCCGACCCGGCCGACCCCGCGGCCGGCCTGGTCCTGCCGGTCGGGCCACCGACGTTGAACAACGGCGGGGTGCTGCACGGTGGGCTGGTGGCGGCCCTGTTGGACGTCGCCGCCTACGTCCACCTGCTCCCCCACCTCGGCCCGGGCGAGAACGCGGTGACGCACGACGCGACCAGCTCGCTGCTGCGGGCGGTGCAGCCGGGCGCGGAGCTGCGGCTGACCGGCACGCTGCTCCGACTCGGCCGGTCGGTGGCGTTCCTGCGCGCCGAGGCGAGCGTCGACGGGGTGCTGGTCGCCGCCGGCCAGGTGACGAAGACGGTCCTGCGCCCCCGCTGAGCCCGGACGCGCACCGCACCCGCCCACACTCGAGACGACGACCGGAGAGCCCCACCGATGACCAGCACCCTCACGCCGCCCGGGTTCGCCGCCCGGCTCAAGGAGGCGACCCAGGCCGACCACACCGCGGCGGAGACCTCGGGGTTCGTCACCGCGCTGCTCGCCGGGGAGCTCCCCCGTACCGCCTACGCCGACCTGCTCACCCAGACGCACGCGGTCTACGCGGTGCTGGAGGAGGCGGCCGTGGCCCAGGCCGACTCCCCGCAGGTGCGCCCGTTCCTGCACCCGGGACTGGTCCGGCTGCCCGCGCTGGAAGCCGACCTGGCCTTCCTGCTGGGGCCGGGGTGGCGGAGCGAGGGGGTGGTCCTGCCGGCCACGGAGCGGTACGTGACCCGGTTGCGGGAGGTCGCCTTCGACTGGCCGGCCGGGTTGGTGGCCCACCACTACCTGCGCTACCTCGGCGACCTGTCGGGCGGGCAGATCATCCGGCGACTGGTCGGCCGCACCTTCGGCCTGGAGCAGGACGGCGTGCGGTTCTACGTGTTCGACCAGATCCCCAAGCCCAAGCCGTTCAAGGACGCGTACCGGGCCGCGCTCGACGCCGCACCGTGGAGTGCGGCGGAGCAGGACCGGGTGATCGCCGAGGTGTCGCTGGCCTTCCGGCTCAACGCCGACGTCTTCGCCGACCTCGGCGCGCGGCACGGGACGGGCGGGCCCGCCCCGGCGTGAAGCGGCCCTGAACACACTGCGGCCCCGCACTCCTCGGAGTGCGGGGCCGTGGTGCTGTCTCAACCAGACGTGCGCCCGAAGGGACTCGAACCCCTAACCTTCTGATCCGTAGTCAGATGCTCTATCCGTTGAGCTACGGGCGCGTGGTGCGTGTTCAGTTGTCGCGCGGAGGCTCCGGGATTTGAACCCGGGATGGGGATTAACCCAAACCGCATTAGCAGTGCGGCGCCATAGACCGGACTAGGCGAAGCCTCCCGGAGACCGGGTTGCCCCGGAACCACCGAGGGGAAAGGTTACCAGCGCGTGCGGGCGGCTCCCAACCGGGGTCGGGAGCCGCCGTCGATCAGGCCGGGACGGCCTCACGCCGAGGCTCGGTGGGCAGGTCGGGACGGCGTCCGGGCAGGAGCGTGACCGCCACGGCCAGCGCGGCGGCACCGGTGGCCATCACGAGGGCGCCGGCCACACCGGCCGAGGTCTCGATCAGCGCGCCACCGACCGCAGCACCGATCGCCGAGGCACCGAAGGTCACCGTCGACAGCCAGGTGAACGCCTCGGTGACCGCCGACGCGGGGGCGATCGACCCGACGAGCGAGCTCTGCACGGTGAGGGTGGGGGCGATCGCCGTCCCGCCGAGGAAGAGCAGCGCGCCCAGCACCCACGGGTCGGAGATGGCTGCCAGCGGCGCGAGGCCGATCGTCACGCCCAGCAGGCACCAGCGGTACTGACGGGGCAGCGAGGCGCTGACCACGCGGGCGCCGAACCAGAGGCCACCCCCGGCAGAGCCCAGCGCCCACACGGCCAGCAGCAGGCCGGAGATGCCGGGCGACCCGGCGTCGTCGGCGAACGCCGGCACTGCGACCTCGAGCCCACCGACACCGAACATCAGTGCGGTGCCGCTGAGCAGGACGCGCGGCATCCCCGGCGTGGTCACCGTCGACAGCAGCCGCCGCGACTCCGCGACCACCGGCCTCCAGGCACGCATCGGTGCACTCGTGGCGATCCCGAGGGCGCCCAGGACGCCGAGCACGCCGGCGAGGCCGAGGGCGATCGCCGGGCCGGCGACGAACGTCAGCGCGGCGACGAGGGTGGGGCCGGCCACGAACACCAGTTCGGTGGCGGTCGCGTCCAGGGCGTAGGCCGTGGGGCGGACGCGGACGTCGACCCGCGACCAGAGCGCCCGCACCGTGCCGGAGACCAGCGGGGTGCTGGCCCCGACCGCGGCCGCGGCCGCGAACACCCACGGCAGCGGCGCACGGCCCAGGACGGCGGCGGCCATGAGCGCCAGCAGCAGCGGGTAGCCCACGGACTGGACGAACAGCACCAGCCGAGGGCTGCGGCGGTCGGCCAGCCGCCCCAGCACCGGGGCCATCACCGCGGTGGCGATGCCGTACGTGGCCGAGACGCCGCCGGCGATCGCGTACGACCCGGTCTGCTCCTGCACCATGAGCAGCAGCGCGAGCGGCACCATGGAGGACGGCAGTCGCCCGGCGAACCCGGCGAGCAGGAGGACCGGAGCGGACGGCAACCGCCACACGGCGAGGTACGAACGCATGACTGGCTCACTTCGAGACGTGCGAGAAGGGGAATCTGTAGGCGGTCAGATGCTGTTCACCGCCTACAGGTTCCGGAGGCTACGGACCAACGAGTAGGGAGTCAAATGGACTACGACACCTACGGGTCGAACGCCGTCGAACTGGCCATCGACCTGGCCAACGCCGACCGCGACGACCCGGACTGGGTGCGGGTGTTCCTCGACGCCCACGACGAGTGGTTCACCGACGGGACGGCGCTGGAGCTGCGCCCCGCCGAGGCCGGAGCGGTGGCGCAGACGTCGTCCCTGGTGCGTGACGTCGCCGAGGCCGACAGCGAACCGGAGGTGATGGCGCGCCTGAACGCCCTGCTGGCCCTGGCCTCCCCGAAGCCCTATGCCACCGACCACGACGGCGAGCTGCACCTGCACTACGCCCGCCCCGACGCCGGTGTGGTCGAGCAGCTGACGACGACCGTGGCGATGGGCCTGTCCCAGGTCGTGGTGCAGCACGGCTGGCAGCGTCTGGGCGTCTGCTCGGCCGAGGGCTGCGGGCACGTGTACGTCGACACCTCGCGCAACGCCAGCCGGCGGTACTGCTCCAACACCTGCGCGAGCCGCTCCACGGTGGCCGCGTACCGCGCCCGCCAGCGCACCTGAGGACGACGCCGGGTGCTCCATCCCCGCCACTGGGACACGCTGCTGCTCGAGCGCGTGGGCCGACTGCCCGCGACGCCCGTCGACCGGTGGCTGCGCCGGCTGTCGACCACGGCGGACCACGGCAAGCTCTGGGCGTTGATCGGGGCCGTCCTCGCGTTGCGGCCGGGGCAGCCTCGACGCGCCGCCGTGCGCGGGCTGGGGTCGATGGCCGTGTCGAGCGCGCTGGTGAACGCTGTCGTCAAGCGGGTGTTCGGCCGGGTCCGGCCAGACCGGGCCGCCGCGCAGGGCGATCGGGCGCTGCGCCGGGTTCCGCACTCGTCGTCGTTCCCGAGCGGACACTCGGCGTCCGCAGCGGCCTTCGCGACGGGGGTCGCGCTGGAGAGCCCGGCGACCGGGGCCTTGATCGCGCCGCTGGCGCTCGGCGTGGGCTACTCGCGGGTGCACGTGGGCGTGCACTACCCGGGGGACGTGCTCGCCGGGATGGCATTGGGCTGCGGCGTCGCACTGGCCAGCCGGCACTGGCGGACCGTCCCGACCCAGCCGACTCTCCCGGCGACCGACGCGACGCGCCCCCGGCCCCGCCGGTAGGACGCGACCGAGCCGCGTCGGGCGCGGTCGCCACCGGCTGACCCGAGGTCGCCACCGGCTGACCGGAGGTCGCCACCGACTGACCGTGCAGTGCATCCGGCGGTGCTAGTGCTCTGGTTGCACTGCTGCACCAGAGCACTAGCGTCCACAGTTCGACCTTCTGGGCGACGCGGCGAGCCGCTGACCTGCGTACTCTCCTCACGACTTCAGTCGGGTGGCGCAGGGAGGACGACGCATGCGGCCGGTTCGGGCAGCTGTGGCAGCGGCCGTGGCGATCGCCGTGCGCGGGCAGTCGGCCCACGCGCTCGAGCAGCAGCGTGTCCCAGTGGCGGGGATGGAGCACCCGGCGTCGTCCTCAGGTGCGCTGGCGGGCGCGGTACGCGGCCACCGTGGAGC
>NZ_JAAKGN010000204.1:0-6872 GCF_011039295.1 Modestobacter sp. KNN46-3
GGCAACCGACTCGTCGGCATCCTCCACGGCTGCCTCAAGACCAGAACCCGCTACGACGAGGACACCGCCTGGCCCGCAATCACCGCGGCCGCGGCTTGACCTCCCGAACCATGGGATGTCTGAGGCCGCTCCTCCCACCCGGGACGCACCGAGGCCCGGCCCCCCTCGCGGGGTGCCGGGCCTCGGTGCGTTCGGGCTAGCGGGCGATCAGTGGAACGAGTCGCCGCAGGCGCAGGAGCCGCCCGCGTTCGGGTTGTCGATGGTGAAGCCCTGCTTCTCGATGGTGTCGACGAAGTCGATCGTCGCGCCGCTGAGGTACGGGATGCTCATCCGGTCGACGATCACCTCGACGCCACCGAACTCGAAGGTCTGGTCGCCGTCGAGGAAGCGCTCGTCGAAGAACAGCTGGTAGCGGAGACCCGAGCAACCACCCGGCTGCACCGCGATCCGCAGCCGCAGGTCGTCGCGACCCTCCTGCTCCAGCAGCGTCTTCACCTTGAGGGCGGCGGGGTCGCTGAGGATGACGCCGGTGGCGCCGGGGGCCTGCGTGTCCTGCACGGTCATGTCGTGGTCCTCCCACACTCGAGGGTGTCCTGCTCGGCCCGCCACGGAGGGCGGGCTCTCAGAACGGCCAACACCGCCGTGGCGGAGCTGCTTCCCACTGTACGGCGCGAATGCCGCACGGGGCGGTGCCCGCACCGCTCGCCCGGGGCACACCGCTGTCGTGGCGCCCCTGATGGGAGGCGGTGTCCACGTAGACTCGCCGCCGTGAAGCTCCGCCTGCCCGGCCGCCGTCCCACCTCCGACACGGCGTCGGACGCCGTCACCACCGTCACCCCGCACGGGTCGACGGCGGTCGGCACGACGGGCAAGGGCCGCCCCACCCCGCGCCGCAACGAGGCGCAGGGACGGCGCAGTGGGCCGGTGCCGCCGCCGCCCACCACACGCAAGGAGGCCTACAAGCGGATGCGCGAGCAGCAGGCCGCGGGCCGTGGCAACACCCGTCTCGCCGCGGCCCGCGGCGACGACAGCGCACTGCCCGCCCGTGACCGCGGCCCGGTGCGCCGACTGGTCCGCGACGTCGTCGACGCCCGCCGCAACGCCGGCAGCTTCTTCCTGGCGGTGGCCGCGCTGGTGCTGGTCGGCTACTTCATCCCGGTCCCGGCCGTGCAGAGCTACACCGTGTTCGTGTGGTTCGCCTTCTTCCTGGTGATCATCGGCGACTCGTTCCTCCTCGGCCGCAGGATCAAGGCGAAGGTCACCGAGCGCTTCCCGGACACCGACCAGAAGATGCGCAGCCTGGTCTGGTACGGCGTCAGCCGGGCCACGATGATCCGCCGCTGGCGCTTCCCCAAGCCGCAGGTGCCGCTGGGCGCCGAGGTCTGAAGAGGGACCCTCCCGCAGGACGGGCCGACGCTGGTGAGTCCCGCTAAGTAGTCTCCGCAGTCGTGCAGACACGACGCCTCGGCCGCTCCGGCCTGACCATCTCCGAGATCGCCTACGGCAACTGGCTGACCCACGGCAGCCAGGTCGAGGAGGACGCCGCCCACGCCTGCGTGCGGGCCGCCCTCGACGTCGGGATCACCACCTTCGACACCGCCGACGTCTACGCCGGCACGAAGGCCGAGTCCGTCCTGGGCCGAGCGCTGGCCGGCCAGCGCCGGGAGGGCCTGGAGATCTTCACGAAGGTCTACTGGCCCACCGGCCCGGGGGCCAACGACCGCGGCCTGTCCCGCAAGCACATCACCGAGAGCTGCAACGCGTCACTGCAGCGGCTGCAGACCGACTACGTCGACCTGTACCAGGCACACCGGTACGACTCCTCGGTGCCGCTGGAGGAGACGATGACCGCCTTTGCCGACCTGGTGCGGCAGGGCAAGGTGCTCTACCTCGGCGTCTCCGAGTGGCGCGCCGAGGAGATCGCCGCCGCCGCCGAGCTGGCTCGCGAGCTCAAGGTCCAGCTGATCAGCAACCAGCCGCAGTACTCGATGCTGTGGCGGGTCATCGAGGCCGAGGTGATGCCCACCAGCGAGCAGGAGGGCCTCTCCCAGATCGTCTGGTCCCCACTGGCTCAGGGCGTGCTCACCGGCAAGTACCTGCCCGGCCAGCAGCCGCCGGCCGACAGCCGCGGCGGGCACGCCACGGTGGGCGGGTCGATGAAGGGCTACCTGACCGACGACGTGCTCACCCGCGTCCAGGAGCTTCGGCCCATCGCCGACGAGCTCGGCCTGTCGATGGCGCAGCTGGCGATCGCCTGGGTGCTGCAGAACCGGAACGTGGCGGCCGCCATCATCGGCGCCAGCCGGCCCGAGCAGGTGCACGACAACGTGCAGGCCGCCGGTGTCCAGCTGCCGGCCGAGGTCCTGACCCGCATCGACCAGGTGCTGGGCGACGCCGTGGAGCGCGACCCCGCCAAGACCTCGCGCGGCTGAGCAGGGCACAGCCCTCCACCCCCCGCGCGCAGGACGGCGGCGGGCCCCTCTCGCAGAGGCCCGCCGCCGGCCCGCGAGCCGTGGGACAGGGGGGCCGCGTCAGTTCGCCGCCAGGCCCATCGGGCCGTACACCCGCTCGCCGTCCTCCTGCAGCGTCACCGTGGCGACGCCGCGTTCCAGCAGGTCACGCCAGGACTCCCCCAGCCAGGACTCGGCGTCGCCCTGGTTGTCGCACTCGGGCACCTCCACCCCGAGCGTGGCAGGGTCGATCGGCGCACCCGAGGGGTCTTCCAGCTGCCAGGTCCAGCTCATGGCGGCAGGCTAGCGATCTCCTGCCCCCGGAGCAGCCCGGACCGAGCCGGCCGTACCGGTGCGCGCGGTGGCGATCTTGGTTTACGCGGTAAGCACAGGGGCATGGTGAGGGCATCACCCACGCCCGACCACGCGGAGTACAGATGAGCCAGCCCACCACGGGCGCCGGTGCCAGCCGGGTGGAGACACCCCCGCCCGCCCCCGAGAACGCCTCCACCGGTCAGCTGATCGGGCAGCTCTCCGAGCAGTTGACCCGGCTGGTCCGGGACGAGATGCGCCTGGCCCAGGCCGAGGTCAGCACCAAGGCCAAGAAGTTCGGGCTGGGAGCCGGCCTCTTCGGCGGCGCCGGGCTGTTCGGCTTCCTCGGTCTCCAGGTGCTCGTCGCGGCCGCCGTCCTCGCCCTCGCCCTGGTCCTCCCCGGCTGGCTGGCCGCCGTCATCGTCGCGGTCGTGCTCTTCGTGGTCGCCGCCGTGCTCGCCCTGATCGGCAAGAAGGACGTCCAGCAGGCCGCCCCGCCGGTGCCGACCGAGGCCATCGCGAGCGTCAAGACCGATGTCGCGACCGTGAAGGAGAGTGCCTCCCGATGACCGGAGCCGACGACACCCGAGCGGACGGCGCTGCCGGGCCGAACGACCCCGACGCGATCCGCGCCGACATCGAGCAGACCCGGGAACAGCTCGGGCGCACGGTCGACGAGCTCAGCCACCGGCTCGACGTCCCGGCCCGGGCCCACGAGCGCGTCGACCAGGCCAAGAGCTCGGCGCTGGAGAGCGCCAACCGGACGAAGGACACCGCGGTCGAGACGTACCGGGAGAACCCGCCGGCCGTCATCGGTGGCGGCGTGGCCGCCCTCACCGCGGTCATCGGGCTGCTCTCCTGGCGCCGCAAGCGCCGGCGGACCGCGGAGGAGCGGGCGGCGGCCAAGCAGGCCGCCCGCCGTCAGGCAGCGGCACGAAAGGCGGCCCAGCAGCGGGCGAAGCGCGCCGGCAAGGAGCGCGTGGCGGCACGGAAGAAGGCGGCCGAGCGCGCCGAGGTCCGCCGAAAGGCCGCGACGGCTCGCCGGAAGGCCGCGGTCAAGAGCCTCACCGCGCACAAGCGCACCGCCACCGAGCAGCTGTCCGCGAAGCAGCGGGCCGCCTCGAGGCAGCTGTCGGCCACGCAGCGGGCCGCCACTGCCCGGGTGCGGGCCGGCGAGCGCGTCGCGGTGCAGCAGGTCGCCGCGACCCAGCGGGCCGCCGCCCGGCGCCTGCCGCGCCGTCGCTCCGGCTGGCGCCGCACGCTGGCCCAGCTGAGCCGCTGAGCTCACGCCGGTGAACCCGGCCTGAGCTGCACGGTCCGCCTCCCGGCCGGCCCCCGCGTGGGGCCGGCCGGGAACCGGTGGACGCCGCCGTTCCACCGATCCACCTGCAGACCCGAGACAAGGGGACGAGACCGATGGTCGACAACGGGCGGCCGGGCAGCGCCGTGGAGAACATCCGCGTGCGGGTGCAGGAGAAGGCCGAGCGGCGGGCCGCGATGCGGGCTGCAGAAGCCCGCGCTGCGGGACGTGACGACGGGGCCAGCGGAGCATCCTCCACGGCCGTCGTCCGCGGCGAGCAGCGGGAAGCCGCCCGCCCGGCTCGGGAGGTGCCCGAGGCCGAGGAGATGCCGGGCATCCACGCCGACCGGCCCACGGACATCCCACCGCGCGGCTGGCTGCAGGTCCTCAAGAGGTCCTGGGCGGAGAACAACGCCGACAACATGCCGATCATCGCCGGTGGGGTGGCCTTCTTCGCCTTCCTCTCGATCTTCCCGGCGCTGATCGCGACCATTTCGATCTACGGCCTGGTCGCCTCCCCCGAGCAGGTCACCCAGCAGATCGAGTCGCTGTCCGACCAGCTCCCGGAGAGCGCCCAGGACATCCTCACCGAGCAGCTGACCGACATCACCAGCAACGCCGGCGGGGCGCTCACCTTCGGGTTGATCGCCTCGGTGCTCGGTGCGCTGTGGACGGCGTCCGGCGGTGTGAACAACATGGTGAAGGCGGTGAACATCGCCTACGACGAGGTCGAGACCCGCAACTTCCTCAAGCTGCGCGCGCTCTCCCTGGTGCTCACCCTGGGCGCGATCGTCTTCATCCTCATCACCTTCGCCCTCATCGCCGTGGTCCCGGTGGTGCTGGACGCGCTCCCGCTGGGCGGTGTCGGCACGGTCCTGGCCCAGGTCCTGCGCTGGGTGCTCCTGCTGGCCGTGGTGGTCGGTTCCCTGGCGGTCCTCTACCGGGTCGCCCCGGACCGGGATGCGCCGAAGATCCGCTGGGTGAGCCTCGGCTCCCTGGTGGTCACCGCCATCTGGGCGGTCGTCAGCGTCGCCTTCAGCTTCTACGTGAACAACTTCGGTTCCTACAACGAGACGTACGGCGCGATCGCCGGCGTCATCGTGTTGATGCTGTGGCTGTACCTGACCTGCTACCTGGTGCTGCTGGGCGCGGAGATCAACGCCGAGACCGAGCACCAGACCGCGCAGGACACCACCCAGGGCGACCCCGAGCCGATGGGGAAGCGGGACGCCGTGGTCGCCGACGAGGTGCCCGACCCCCCGGTGCCCAGCAAGTAGTCACCACGAGCGGCGCCCCGGCCCTCAGCGGACGTGCGACTCCACGAACGGGGGACGCCGGACGACGACCGTCTGGGGCCGTCCCCGGACGTCGACGGCGACCTCGGTCCCCTCGGCGACACCGGCGGACCTGTCCAGCAGGGCCAGGGCGATCCCGGTCCGCAGGGTCGGGGAGAACGTGCCGCTGGTGACCTCGCCGATCCGCGAGCCGTCGGCACCGAGCACGAGCATGCCGGGGCGCGGGATCCCACGACCCGGCGCCTGCAGACCCCACAGCTGACGCGGCGCGCCGGCCGCCTTCTCCGCGGCCAGGGCCTCGCGCCCCCAGAACGCGTCCTTGCCCCAGCCCACGGCCCACCCCGACCGCGCCTGGTTGGGGGTGATGTCCCGCGACAGCTCGTGGCCGTGCAGCGGGTACCCCATCTCCGTGCGCAGGGTGTCCCGGGCGCCCAGGCCGCACGGCCGGATCTGCTCGGGCTCGCCGGCAGCCAGCAGCGCGTCCCACAGCGTCCCGGCACGCTCGGCGGCGACCAGCAGCTCGTAGCCGTGCTCGCCGGTGTAGCCGGTCCGGCAGACGGTGACCTCGTCCCCGCCGGAGCCGGGTGTCTCGGCGAAGGACATGTAGGGCAGCTCGCCGGGCAGGCCGACGGCCGCCAGCACCTCCGGTGAGCGCGGTCCCTGCAGCGCCAGGACGGCGACCTCGGTGTGCCGGTCGGTGACGATGACCCCCGCCGGCGCCTCGGCCGAGAGCCGGGCCAGCACGTCGGCCGCGTTGGCCGCGTTGGGGACGAGCAGGACGTCGTCCGGGCCGTGCAGGTAGACGATCAGGTCGTCGACCACGCCCCCCGCCTGCGGGTCACCGTCGGGGACGCAGCACAGCGTGTACTGGGCCTGGCCGGGCCCGATCTTGCCCAGGTCGTTGGTCAGGCAGGAGTTCACGAAGTCGGCGGCCCCCGGGCCACGCACCGTCGCGGTGCCCAGGTGCGAGACGTCGAAGAGCCCGACGCCCTCCCGGACCGCGGTGTGCTCGGCCAGCACGCCACCACCGGCGTACTCGATCGGCATGGACCAGCCACCGAAGTCGGCGAACTTCGCACCGGCGGCGACGTGACGATCGTGCAGGGGGGAGGTCAGCGGGCTCACCGCCAGCACGCTAGTGGTCGGCGGCCTGCCGGTCGTACGCCGTCCTCACCACCTCCTTACGATCGACGGGTGCCGCCTACCATCTCCGCCACCGACCGCCCGCTCGAGAAGCTGACCGCCGACGCCCTCGTCGTCGGGGTCGGCCAGGGACCGGCAGGCCTGCTGTCCACGCCCGGGGCCGACGCGGTCGACCGGCTCCTCGGCGGTCGGCTCCTGGCCGCGCTGGCCGATCTCGGCGCCCGCGGGGCCGAGGACGAGGTCACCAAGCTGCCCACCTTCGGCCAGGGCCCGTTCCCGGTCGTCGCCGTGGCCGGGCTGGGCGCCCCGCAGGCCGACGGCTCGTACTCGGCGGAGGCGGTCCGCCGGGCCGCCGGTGCCGCCAGCCGCGCG
>NZ_JAAKGN010000205.1:0-6823 GCF_011039295.1 Modestobacter sp. KNN46-3
CGCGCCGACGCCACTCGGCCCTCGGCCAGATCGCGCCGGCGGCCTTCGAGGCACGGCACACTCTCACCACCGCGGCCTGAGCCTCAGACCGCAGGAACGAGGTGTCCACGCAAGCGGGTCAACTCCACGGATCAGTCGGCGTTCGGCAGTTCGACCCCAGCTGTCACGCGACCGACCAGTCTCATACCTACGCCGTCGACGTAGTGGAGTCACGCTCCGGCTCCACGCACCAGTTCTCACCAAGTCCTCGACCACCACAAGCTGCCCCGAGGACCCAGTGACGATCCACGAGTCCAAGGTCAGCGACCGCTCGGCCAGGGCCCGGGCAGCGTCGTCCAGCGGCGCCCAGCCGACCGGATCCGCGTCTACATGGACCGCGTCACTGTCGTTGTGGAGCCTTCCCAACCGGACGAGATCGATGATCCGGGCTGCGCGACTGGCGTAGTCGAGCAGGAAGTGATCGACGAGGCGTCCCCGCTCATCCACACATGCGCCCGCCAACCCCGCGGTGACCGTGTCCAGGACCTCCATGAGGTGATCTTGGCAGCCGGTAGCGGTTGGCGACTGGCTGGACGCCTGTCCCGCCGTGACCGGGCAGAGAGCGCGGTGCTCCGGTCGACGCGCTAGTGCCGCGGCTGCGAACCTTCGCCCCGCTTCGGTGACACACCCGCTGGGGTCCTTGGCTTCGGGACTGGTCGGGTCGACCGTTGCTCGCATCTGATCCTGTCTTCCCCGCAGGAGATGCGAGATGGTGCATCGCGTGCAGGTCCGGTCCATCGACAACGACGAGGGCAACAAGCTGTTGCGCATCGTCCGCCGCAGCTCGGGGTCGGTGGTGACCTGGCGAAGAGCCCAGATGGTGCTGCTGTCGGCCCAAGGCATGGACGTGCCGATGATCGCGAAGGTGACGTTCAGCAGCCCCGACCGGGTCCGGGACGTGCTGCACAACTTCAACGCCGACGGCTTCGACTCGCTGAAGCCGCGCTACGCCGGCGGACGGCCACCGAAGTTCACCCTGCCCCAGCGGCAGGAGATCAAGAAGACGTCGCTGGCCCGCCCAACCGATCACGGGCTGCCGTTCTCCACCTGGAGCCTGTCCAAGCTGGCCGACTTCCTGGTTGCTGAGGGGGTGGTCGACGACATCTCCCACGAGGGCCTGCGCACGCTGCTGCGCGAGGAGGGCGTCTCCTTTCCAAGCCGTCAAGACCTGGAAGACCAGCACCGACCCTGACTACGAGGCCAAGAAGAACCGGGTGCTGGAGCTCTACGCCATCGCCGACGGCAAGGCCGCCCCCGGCCCCGGTGACCCGACGGTGGTCATCTGCATGGACGAGTTCGGGCCGCTGAACCTCCAACCCCACCCCGGTAAACAGTGGGCACCGGCCGCGACCGGCAAGGGGAACCAGCACGCCCCGCGGCGCCGCCGCCGGCGGGCGACCTACACCCGCCCGCACGGCGTGCGACACCTGCTGGCCGGCTACGACCTGTCCACCGACAAGCTCTACGGACACGTCAAGACCAGCAAGGGCCGCACCCAGTTCCTGGCCTTCTGCCGATACCTGCGCAGCCTGCAACCCGCCGAGGTGCGAATCGCGATCGTGCTGGACAACTTCAGCCCGCACCTGTCGACCAAGACCGATCGCCGGGTCGGTGAGTGGGCGGCGGCGAACAACGTCGAGCTGGCCTACGTGCCGTTCTACGGCTCCTGGCTCAACCGGATCGAGGCGCAGTTCACCGCGCTGCGCTACTTCGCCCTCGACGGCACCGACCACGACTCCCACCGAGAACAGGCCAGCATGATCCGCCGCTACATCGCCTGGCGGAACCGGCACGTCACCGATCCCAAGCTCCGCAAGGTCATCCGCCGAGCCGAGACCATCAAGCGGGCGAAGGTTGCCTGACTCGGCACTAGGCGAGAAGGCAGGAACTGGCGACCCTTAGATAAAGGACGTTATCTAAGGGTCTGGCGCGAGTCATTCACACTCGGACCGGCCACACATGGGGATGGACCGCGCTAGGCCACCTTTTGACGATCAGGCAGGCTCCGCACTGGTCGACCTATTCGATACACAACCTACCGGCAGACTGACACTGGCCAACTTAGCCATCGATGATGACTCCGTCGATCTTTGGACCCGTCACGTCGATCCCGACGACGCCCTCAGGAGTCTCAACCACAAAGCCGCGCGAAGTGCCGCTCTTAGTGGACATGGTGAGAGCTTGACGGTAGCCAGTGACGTCTTGGATGAGCGCCTCAGGCGGGGGTCCGAGTGCAAGACCAGGATGACGGGATATTGCTTCTGCCGACCCTGCGAAACGGTCGGCCGCCGCCGAGGCGAAGACTGATGACCACACGGTGCAGAGCATCAACGCCTCGGCGATAAGCGGCGCCGGCCGAAGATTCAGAACGGTCACTTCCCAAGATCCCGCGTGATCGTCGCGCTTTGGAAGACACTGCAGAAACTCGACCGCTCTTGCGTCGATTACGCCGAGTCCGTTCCTGACGTCAGTCAATCGAATGTTCCCTTCGGGCGTCGGGGACTCGGTCATGAAGCCGACCCGCAACTGATCATGCTGGCGTACGGCAAGGCCGTGCTTTAGCTTGTTGTTTCCGACATTGGATTCGAGCCCCTCGCTGACGAGCAGTTGCATGGAGCGCCGCACCCACCGCCAGTGCATCTGCACAGCCGCCACCACGTCAGCGGGTGGTTCTGGGGGTAAAGCCCGGACGTCGGCAGTCGGCATGAAAAGGGTGGCGGGAACGACCCCTCGAGCCTCGAACTCGCGAATCGCCTTGACAACGTCAAACGCCTGCGAGGGGCTCCTGGTCAGCGATGCCCAGAAACCTGAATTTGACGAATCAACCTCGATGAGGACAGCGTGGACCAGCCTCACGAGCGACTCGGCAAGGTGGTGGCGGAGAGCGAAGGCGTCCAGCGCCTTCTGCAACTCACGTTCGGGCTCAGTCGGCTGCGTCAGGGGTAGCAAGCGCTCGTCAATCCCATAGCCCACCACCTGCGCAGCGAGCCCTACCCCGTAGTCGATCGGCGTCATCGGACCGCGAAGAAGGTCGTCGATCCGAGCACGCCAGTAGGAAACAGGATTCGACTCAAAGAAGGTCTTATCCAGCAGAGCCGTCTGCTCTGATGTCAAGGTCTCCGAATCGCTAGTCGGATACATTACGAGAGCCCCAAACTCCGATCGACAGCCGCCCTCGACCACACAGGGATTTTCTCCAGGTCCTCACGACTAGTCGAAGCATCGTCCTCGGCCATCTCGGCGCCCGGCATGTCCTCATCAGCTACTGCGGCGGCAACGCTGGCGGACCAGGCAATCCGACAGGGCCCGGCATGGTCACCAGGGGCTCCGCACATCGCCTCGCCCATTAGCTGCTGCAATGCCTCCAGCTGGTGCGGGTAGGCAAGTACATCGATTCGCAGTTGGAAGAGTCGACGCTCATCGGTCGGCACGTCACCAGACTCGCGCAACGCCGCCGGACTGCATAGCCAGCCCTGCACACCCAGGGCGCGGCGGGTGAGGGTGCGCTCGACAGGCCTACAGCGGAGCGCTGCGTCCCGACGCGCAGACGCCGTTCCTCCCTGCCCATGGCGGAGGGCGAGGCCAATACAACATAAAGGAGGTTCTGTTGTATTGGGACTACCCCCGACCGCGGACCGACCAGTCACACCGTGACGACCTCGAGGAGCTCGTCCGCGCCGTGCAGGTCGGCCGCGTTGCGGGTGTAGAGCCGCGCGCCGTGGGCGTGTGCGGTCGCTGCGATCAGCAGGTCCATCGCCCGGGCGCGGGGTCGACGGCCTGCAGCGACGACTGCGGCGGCCAGCTGCCCGTAGCTGGCCGCGACGGCTTCGTCGACCGGCAGGGCGTCGAACCGCCCCTGGAGGACGGACAGCCGTCGCAGCCGCTCGGCTCGCACTGCGGAATCGCTGGTGACCAGCACCCCGAAGTGCAGCTCGGCCAGGGTCGCGGCACTGATGGCCAGCTCACCGGGCAGTGGATCGACATCGCGGGCGATCACGACGCTGGTGTCGAGGACGGCCCTCACCGCGTCGTCCACGGGTCGGCGAGTTCGGAGTCGATGAGCTCGCGGTCCTGCTCCCACGTCGGGTCGGCAGGACCGGCGAACAATTCCTCCACGTCGGCCCACGAGCGCCAGGCGCGCGCGTGGGCAGGGACGAGACGGACGCTCGGACGCCCGGCCACCGTGACGGTCACCTCTTCGCCGGCCTCGACACGCCGGATGAGGTCAGAGGCCTGCTGGCGCAACTCGCGAAGCCCGACAATCGTCATGCCAGCAAGGTAGCACTTGTGCTACCACCTCCGTCCTGAGCGGACCACGGGCCACTCAGGCCCACCTCCGGACAGCGCCGTGACCCGCCGGGCCGTCCTCAGGAGAACAGCGCGCTGTACCCGTTGAGCGCCGGCTGGCCGCCGAGGTGGGCGTAGAGCACGGTGGACGACCGATCGATCTCCCCGCGGCCGACGAGGTCGATCGTCGCCGCCATCGACTTCCCCTCGTAGACCGGGTCGGTGACCATGCCCTCGGTGCGGGCGGCCAGCTCCATCGCGGCGATCGTCGTCTCGTCCGGGATGCCGTAGATGCCGGCGTGGAACCGCTCGTCGAGCTCCACGTCGTCCAGGGTGAGCTCGCGCTGCACCCCGATCGCCGTCGCCGTCCGCTGGGCGATCCGCAGCACCTGATCCCGGGTCTCGGCGGGCTTCGCCGAGGCGTCCACCCCGAGCACCCGGCGCGGCCGGCCGCCCTGCTCCTCCAGCTGGGAGAACCCAGCGACCATGCCGGCCTGGGTCGACCCGGTCACCGAGCAGACGACGACGGTGTCGAAGAAGACGCCGAGCTCCGCCTCCTGCTGCGCCACCTCGTGCGCCCAGTTGGCGAACCCCAGCCCACCGAGCGGGTGGTTCGACGCCCCGGCCGGGATCGGGTACGGCTTCCCGCCGGCGTCGATGATCTCCCGGAGCGCGGTCTCCCAGCTCTCCTTGAACCCGATGCCGAACCCGGCCTTGACCAGCCGGACGTCCGCCCCGGCGAGCCGGGAGATGAGGATGTTGCCGACCTTGTCGTAGACGGCGTCGGGCCAGTCGACCCAGCTCTCCTGCACCAGCACGCACTTCAGCCCGAGGTGCGCAGCGACCGCGGCCACCTGCCGGGTGTGGTTGCTCTGCACCCCGCCGATCGAGACCAGCGTGTCGCAGCCCTGCGCCAGCGCGTCGGCGACCAGGTACTCCAGCTTGCGGGTCTTGTTGCCGCCGTACGCGATGCCGGAGTTCACGTCTTCCCGCTTGGCCCACACCGCCGCGCCGCCCAGGTGGGCGGTCAGCCGGTCCAGCCGGTGCACCGGCGAGGGCCCGAACAGCAGGGAGTGGCGGGGGAAGTCAGCAAGACCCGTCATCGGTCGTCTCCTCCAGTTGGGACAGCAGCGCCGTCCAGATCTCGGTGGTGGTCGCGACGGCGGTGTCGGCGTCGGCTGCCGCGCAGGCGGCGATCAGTCGGTCGTGAAGGGTGACCGAGCCCTCGCCGTGGGCGGCGAAGCGCTGCCGCTCCAGCCGGCGGATCGCCGGGGTGAAACGGTCGACGGTGGCGACCAGCGCTGCGTTCCCACAGCGGGCCAGCAGGACGTCGTGCAACTCGTCGTCGGCGTCCATCGCCGCGTCGACGTCCGCGGCCCGCAGCGCGGCGGCGAACCGCTCGTTGGCCGCCCGCATGGCGGCGACGTCCTCAGCAGTGACCCGGCCGGCGGCCTCGCGCACCGCCAGCTCGTGCATCGCCCGGACGACGACCGCGGCGTCCCGCACCTGCTCGAGCACCAGCGGCGTGACCCGGGTGTGGCTCTGCGGCTTGGCCTCGACCAGCCCCTCGTCGGCCAGCCGGGCCAGCGCCGCGCGCACCGGGGCCACGGACAGGCCGAGCCGGGTGGCGAGGGCGGCGTCCTTGACCACCGCGCCGGGCGGGAGGTCGCCGGCCACGATCGCATCGCGGATCCGGATCAGCGCCTGGTCGCGCAGCAGCACCCGCGGGACAGGGTCGAGGACCACAACTGACATCTGACATGTCAGTGCACCGATCTGTCAAGCGCCGGATCGCTGCGCTCGTCGGCAGTGCGGGCACTGTCCGGCCCGGCGCGCTGCCCCGAGCATTCGACGACATGGACTGGACCACCGCCCCGACCGAGGCCGCCGACCACTTCGCCCGGCGGCTGGCCGTGGAGACCGACGTCTCCGACGTCCACGCCGCCCTGGAGTCCGGCCGGCCGGGCTTCGTGCTGCTGGACAGCCGCAGCGCCGAGTCCTGGGCGCAGAGCCGCGTGCCGGGCGCCATCCACCTGCCCGGCCGGGAGATCGCCGGCCGCGCGGCCGAGCTCGACCCCGCCGTCCCGGTGGTGACCTACTGCTGGGGTCCGGGCTGCAACGGTGCGACCCGCGCGGCCCTGGCGCTGGCCCGGCTCGGCCACCCGGTGCGGGAGATGATCGGCGGCTTCGAGTACTGGGCGCGCGAGGGCCTGCCGGTCGAGACGGCGCAGGGCGTCACACGGCCGGACGTCGACCCGCTGACCGCACCCGCGGGCGCCAGCTGCGGCTGTTGACGAGGACTCAGCTCTGCCCGAGCTCGACGGTCATCGCCACCTCGTAGCGGTCACCGCGGTAGGTCGACAGCGCGTGCTCGACCGGCCGGCGGGCGCTGTAGGAGACCCGGTCGAACACCAGCACCGGGCGGGACGGCGGCAGTCCCAGCAGGACGGCGGACTCCCGGTCGGCCTCCGCCGCCCGCACGGTCTGCTCGGCCCGC
>NZ_JAAKGN010000206.1:0-6791 GCF_011039295.1 Modestobacter sp. KNN46-3
TGCGGACGGCGGTGAGCAGCCGGGGCCGCAGTGCGCCGGAGCCCAGCAGACGGCCGACCCGGCCGGACTGCTCCTCCGCCTGCGCCCACGCCGGGTGGTCCCCGTGCCGACGCCGGACCTCGGCCTCGACCGCGTCGGCCCGCCGCTGCCACTCCGGCGGGCTGTCGCCGAGATCGGCATCCGCCGTGCCGGTGACCGCGAAGCCTGCCTGGGCCAGCAGGGCGTCGACCTCCGCGGGGCTCGGGAAGCTGTTGCCCTCCGGCAGCGGCGGCGGCAGCGGCGCCTCGGCCACGAACACCAGCAGTCCGAGCCGGCCGCCGGGCACCAGCACGCGGGCCAGCTCGGCGAGCATCGCCGGCTTCTCCTCGGTGGTGCACAGCACGCCGAGGGCCCAGGCGGCGTCGAAGGAGGCGTCGGCGAGCGGCAGCCCCTGGGACAGCGCCACCACCGACGGCAGCCCGAACAGCGCGCGGCTGGCGTGCACAGCCTCGGCCATCGGCTCGACGCAGACCGCTCGCACCCCCCGGTCGGCCGCCAGCCAGCCGGCCGGCCCGCCGACCCCGGCACCGGCGTCGAGCACCCGGTCCCCGGCGCGGAGGGCCAGCGTGTCGGCGAGCCAGCGCAGCGCACCTTCGCTGCCGCTGCCCCGACAGCCGGCCGGCACGGCGTGCTCCGGCCCGAGCGCGCGCACCGCCTCCTCGGTCCAGCCGGCCACCGTGCCGAACTCCGACTCCATCGCCTCGCTGGCGATCTCGCTCACGTGCCCTCCCGGATCCTGGTGGCCACCTCGGCCTTGACTGCTGCGGCCGCGGCCGGTCCGCCGGCGGACGCCAGCCCGGACAGGTTGACCCCCACCACGCCCGGCACGGCGAGCAGGGCCCGGGCCTCCCCGACCGCGGCCTCGATGCCGGCGGCCACCGGGTCGGGGGCGGCGAGCACCCGCTCGACGGCCGCGTCGTCGAGGTGCAGGCCGGGGAAGGCCTGGAGCACCCGCGCCGAGCGCTCGTCGGTGTAGACGGCGACCGAGGCGAGGAACGGCAGGGTCGCCCCCGCCGCCCGGGCGGCGGCGGTGAAGGCGGCGAGCCGGGCCGGGCCGGCCACGTGGTTGAGCACGCACAGCCGGGCGCCGGCGCGCTCCTTCTCGGCCACTCGCTGCGGGCGCAGCGGCACCGGCGGCGCGTCCGGGGACTCCGGCACCGCCGCGGTCAGCCCGGCCGCAGCAGCCAGCGCGGCGAGCCGGGTGCCGTCGAGGTCGAACACCGAGCTGACGCCGGGCCGCACGCCCGGACCGCGGCCGTCGCCGGTCACGCAGAGCACCCCGTCGACCCCCACCGCGGCCAGGCCCGCGAGCTCCTGCTCCAGCACCACGCGGTTGCGGTCCCGGCAGGCCAGCGTCGTCCACGGCCGGCCGCCGGCGGCCAGCACCTCCTGGGCCATCAGCGTGGGCGGGAGGTCGGGCCGGTTCTGGTGCTCCCCGACCAGCAGTCCGTCGCTGACCGGCGCCAGCGCGGCCACGACGGCCCGCACCGAGGCCGGGTCGAACGGGCGCACCGTGAGGTCGGTGAGGACGACCGGGCCGGTCCGCGCCCGGTCCAGCAAGCCGCCCGGCGGAGGCAGCGGCGCCGACGGTGTCGGGTCGGTCCAGCGTGGCAAGGGCGGGGCCAGGAAGACGCAGGGATGCGGCGCCAGCTCACAGCCGCCGTCGTCGCGCACCCCGCCGCAGGGCCCGAAGACCATCCGCTTGGGGCAACCGGGGCGTTCCTCGGCCTGGATGGGGCTCCCCTGCTCCGCTGCGCCCACTCCTGGTCGCTGACCCGACGCACACCGGTCGAAACCCTGAGCGGCCGCTGTGTGTCCCGCAGGCATCGATGTGTCCCGATCACCGTCTCCGGGCACTGGGGGCTGAGTCGGAGAAGACGACGAGGAGGTGACCCGTGACGCAGCGCGACGAAGAGCACCAGACGTCCCAGCACCAGCGGGTCGAACACCAGGGAGTCGAACACCAGGGAGTCGAACACCAGGGAGTCGAACACCAGGGGTACCGGCACGTGGGGCACGTGCTCCAGCCGGGCGAGGACCTGACCCGGGTGGTGGCCCCGGTGCTCCGGCAGGCCCTGGCCGCCGGGGAGCCGGTGGTGATCGCCTGCCCCGAGAAGGTGGCGAGTGCGCTGGTGACCGCACTGCGGGAGGCCGGGGACGTGCACGTCGCCCCGACCCAGCCGGTCGACGGCCGGCCACCGGCCGTCCTCGCGGCGATCGCCGGGCTGGTCGACGAGTGCGCCCCGGGGGCGGGCCGCCGCCTGCACCTGGTGACCGGGCCCGGCGGACCGGACGCCGATCCGGCGGTGTGGCTGCAGACCGAGGCCCTGGTGAACCACGTGCTCGCCGAGCGCCCGGTCGACCACATCTGCCTGCTCGGTCCGCCGGTCGAGGGCGGCCCGGACGTCGACGCCATCGCCCGGGCCACCCACCCATGGCTGTTGACCGAGGAGGGCGTGGTCCGCAGCCCGGACTTCCGGGCGCCCGACGAGCTCCTCCGCGAGGTGCTGCGCGCCACCGTCCCCGACCCGCTGGAGGAGACCGAGCCCACGCTGGCCATGGTCGACCTCGAGGACATGCGGGCGCTGCGCCGGGCACTGAACCGGGTGCTGGCCGACAGCGCCCTGTCCGCGGACGCCGCGCAGGACTTCGTGCTGGCCATCGACGAGGTCACCGCGAACGCCTCCGAGCACGGCGTGCCCCCGGTCGACGTGCGGCTGTGGTGCACGCCCGAGCGGCTGCTGTGCGCGGTCACCGACCGGGGCACGGCCTTCGACGACCCGCTGGTGGGCTACGGACCGGCGCACGGGGACATGGGGGTCGGCGGGATGGGCCTGTGGCTGGCCCGCCGCTCGGTCGACAGCCTGACCGCGTCGCCGGCCGACGACTCCGGCGACGGCTGCACCGTCCGCCTGGTCGTCAACGCCTGCTGACAGCCCCGCTCCGGAGGCTCACCCCCGCTCGCACGGGCCGGGCCTCCGGAGAGGGGCTGCGCAGCGTGGGCGTCGCGGTCACCCGGCGACGGGGAGCAGCCCGGCGGCCTCGATGAGGCGGGCCTGCTCGCGACACCAGGGCGACCAGGCGTCGTACTGCTGGGTCTCCTGCCGGGCGCGGAAGGTGTGCCAGTCCAGCACCTCCCACTCCCCCACCTCGCTGGGCTCGGGTGCCGGCGTGCCGGTGAACCGGCCGACGTAGACCGGACAGATCTCGTTCTCCACGACGCCCCGGAACTCGGCCCGGTAGCGGTAGGAGGGCAGCGCCGGGCGCAGATCGGCCACGTCGAGCCCGAGCTCGTACCGGGCACGTCGGGCGATCGCCTGCAGGTCGTCCTCACCCGGCCCCGGGTGCCCGCAGACCGTGTTGGTCCACATCCCCGGGAAGGTGGCCTTCTCCGCCGCTCTGCGGGTGACCAGCAGCCGGCCGTCGTCGGCGAAGAGGTAGGCGGAGAACGCGCGGTGCAACGGCGTCTCGCCGGTGTGCACCAACGGCTTCAGCATGGTGCCGATCTCCGCCCCGTCCTCGTCGACCAGCACGATCAGCTCTGCCGTCGGGGATGCCACCACGCCCCCATGATCCCCGACGCGGGCCCATCGCGCGCAGAGGACCGACGATCAAGATGGACTCGGACGGGTGAGAGGGCGTCGTCACGCACAGCGATCGTCTGCAGACTCTTGGGCGTCACCATGGCCGGCGACCCGAGAGGACCAGCACGGATGAGCAGCACCACGACGGCGACCGTCGCCCTCCCCGACGGAGCCCTCCAGGTCGCGCTCTCCGCCGACCTGGCCCGCACCGACGCCGGCGGCATCCTCCGTGAGCTCGCGCAGCCCGTCCACCGGGTGCCCGGGGGCGCGACGATGGCCTCGGTCGACGCGCTGTTCCGGCGCGATGCCTCCCTCCGCTGGGTCGTCGTCGACGGGCCCGGTGACCCGGTGCTGGTCAGCCGATCGTGGTTCGAGCTGTCCATGACCGGCCGGTTGGGTTACGGCCGGCTGTTGCAGCAGCGCCGCCGGGTGCGGGACGCCGCACCACCGGAGACGCTGCGGTATCCCGCCGACTGCCCCGTCGCCCGCGCGGCCGCGGCCGTCATCCACCGGCGCTCCGGCGGCGAGGACCTGCTCGACGGCGTGCTGGTCTCCTGGCCCGACGGCCGGCTGGGCGTCGCCCCGGTGACCGCCGTCTTCGAACAGCTCGCCCAGGAGTACGCCCACCAGGCCCTGCACGACCCCCTCACCGGGCTGCCGAACCGGCTGTTCCTGCTCGAGCGGCTGCGGCAGGCCGTCTGCCCGGGGTCCTCCGCCGTGCTGTTCGTCATCGACCTGGACCGGTTCAAGGACGTCAACGACCATCTCGGCCACGCGGCCGGTGACGACGTGCTGACCGAGTTCGCGCATCGGCTGCGCACCGTCGCCCGCAGCGAGGACCTGGTGGTCCGGCTCAGCGGCGACGAGTTCGCCCTGCTGACGCCGGCGCTGACCACCGCGCAGAGCACCGCGCTGGCGGAGCGGATCGTGCTGACCGCGGCGGCGCCGTTCGTCGTCCTCCCGCGCGGCGCCCACCGGGACGCCGAACAGCTGGCCAGCCTCGGGGCGAGCGTCGGGGTGGCCAGCTGCTCGATGGAGGTGCGCTCGCCGGACGAGCTGCTGCACCGGGCCGACCTGGCGATGTTCCGGGCCAAGTCGCTGGGCCGGGGCCGGGTGGCCCACTTCGACACCGCGCTGCTGGAGGACGCCGAGACCACCGACGCGGTGCGCGCCCGGCACCGGATGGAGCGGCGGCTGCGGCTGGCCATCGAGTCGCGCTCGCTGTCCCTGCACTACCAGCCGGTCGTCACCCTGCCCTCCGGCCAGGTGACCGGGGTGGAGGCGCTGGCCCGCTGGGAGGACGACGAGCTGGGCAGGGTGGCCCCCGACCAGTTCATCCCGCTCGCCGAGCGGACCGGCCTGGTCGTCGACCTGGGGCGCTGGGTGCTGCAGACCGCCTGCCGGGAGGCCGCTTCGTGGCCGGCCGGCCCCTCCGGGGTGCCCCCGACCGTCGCCGTCAACGTCTCCCCGGTGCAACTGGCCCAGCGGGGCTTCATCGACGACGTGACCCGGGCGCTGGCCGACAGCGGGCTGGCCCCGGACCGGCTGTGCCTGGAGATCACCGAGACCGCGGCGATCACCGACCTGACCGCCACCGCGGCGCGGCTGAGCCAGGTGCGCGACCTGGGCGTGCGGCTGGCCCTGGACGACTTCGGCGCCGGGCACTCCGCGCTGACGCTGCTGCGCGCCCTGCCGGTGCACCTGGTCAAGATCGACCGCTCGTTCATCGAGCGGGTGGCCAGTGACACCGCCGACGCGGTGCTGGTCCGGCTGGTCATCGAGGCGGCGCACAGCCTGGGCCGCCGGGTCTGCGCCGAGGGCGTCGAGACCGCCGAGCAGGCCCAGCAGCTGGTCTCGATGGGCTGCGACTCGGCGCAGGGCTGGCTGTTCGGCCGCCCTGAGCCGGCCTCGCCCCGGCTCGCCGGACTGCTCACCTCCCGCACCCTGGCCGAACCGCTGGCCAGCGACGCCGTGCTGCCGCTGGGCGGCAACGACGAACTGGTCCTGGTGACCACCCCGGAGCGGGTCATCACCTACGCCTCGGCCAGCAGCGGGTCGATCCTCGGCTGGCTGCCGCAGGAGCTGGTCGGCAGGTCCGTCGCCGACTTCTTCCACCCCGACGACCTCGCACGGGTCCGCACGGACCGGGAGCTCGCTGCCCGGTACAGCGCCGGCCTCGGGGTGCACCGGGTGCTGCACCGGGACGGCAGCGTCCGCTGGCTGGAGAGCGACACCCGACGGCTGGCCGCCGACGACGGCACCGTGCGTGAGGTGCTCTCGGTCTCCCGGGACGTGACCGCCACGGTCGAGGCGCGGCGCGACCTGGCCGACAGCGAACTGATGTTCCGGCACGCCTTCGACGACGCCCCGATCGGCATGACCCTGACCCGGATGGACGGCTCGCTGGTACGGGTGAACAAGGCGTTCGCGGCGCTGCTGGGGAGCACGACCGAGGCGCTCGCCGCCCGCCGCGTCCAGGACCTGACCCCGGCCGACGGCCAGGCGGCGGTCGGTGCGCTGTTCACCGAGTTCATCGGCGTCACCGAGCTCTCCACCCGCTTCCGGCACGCCGACGGCACCGAGGTGCCGGTGCTGGTGCGCGTCTCGGTGGTCCGGGACCAGGCCGGGGAACCGACGTCGGTCTTCTCCCACGTGCTGCCCGAGTCCGCGCCGGCCACCGTCCCCGCTGCGTGATCCGAGATCACAGCGGGCGGTGAGCCAGGCCGCCGACGGGGGCTGCCCGG
The DNA here is from genome assembly GCF_011039295.1 of Modestobacter sp. KNN46-3. Classification (NCBI taxonomy): domain Bacteria; kingdom Bacillati; phylum Actinomycetota; class Actinomycetes; order Geodermatophilales; family Geodermatophilaceae; genus Modestobacter; species Modestobacter sp. KNN46-3. The sequence goes on from NZ_JAAKGN010000206.1 coordinate 6,368, forward strand.
TCAGTGCTGGGCGTTCTCCGTGTGCGTCAGGTCGCCGTAGTCGGCGGGCAGCTGGTCGAGCACGTGCAGGTACTCCGCCCCCACCGCCTCCCGCAGCGCTGCGGTGACCGCGCGGGCGTGCTGACGTGCCTGCTCGGGGGTACAGCCGCGGCCCTCCGCTTCGGCCACCCGGCGGTAGAACTCCGCCAGGTCGAACCGCTCGACCGACCCGTCGGTCGGGACTGCGTCGGCCAGCTCACCCGGCAACTGCGCCGCCAGGTCGGCCGCCTCGGTGGACAACCGCTGGCCCAGCACCATGAGGGTCGACCGGACCGCCTGCACGGCGTGCTCGTGGTCGGGGATGCGGGCGGACTGCTGCACGGCGGACACGAACTCGTGTTCCTGCATCGTTCCTCCTCGTTCCTCCTCGTTCCTCCTCGTTCCT
>NZ_JAAKGN010000207.1:0-6697 GCF_011039295.1 Modestobacter sp. KNN46-3
GCCGGGCTGCGCACGTAGAGGCGGCGCACGAGGGCGGCGACCTCGGGGTGGGGCGGCGAGAAGCCCGCGGCGAGGCGGATGCCGCTCACCGCGGCGTGCGCGGCGTCGTCCCAGTGCACGAAGTACGTCGGCGCGGTCGGATCGAGGAACATGTACTGCAGCACGTGACCGTCGTGGTTGGCGGGAGCGATCAGCCCGGTCGCGATGTCGTTGGCCGCAATCACCCGGAAGGCGGGGTTCACCACGTAGGCCGCGGCCTTGGGGAACGAGTTGATCAGCTGCCGCAGGTGCGGGCTCGCCTGCTCGTCGGTGACCCGGGTCGTCGGGGCGAGCCTCGCCAGGCGGAAGGCGTGGTCCCGGGCATCCGCGCCGAGTTGCAGCGCGCGGGCGACCGCCTCCATGAGCTGCGGGGAGGGAGAACGCTCGCGACCCTGCTCGAGGCGGGCGTAGTAGTCCGAGCTCACGCCGGCCAGCACGGCGACCTCCTCGCGCCGCAGGCCGACCACCCGCCGGCTGCCGATGCTGCGCAGGCCCGCTGACTCGGGGGTGAGCCGGGCGCGTTGGGCTCGGAGGAAGTCCCCGAGCTCGTTGGCTCTCCCGCAGGGCTGCGATCCGGGCATGGTCAGCTCCGTTCGGTGTTCACCATCACGAACCGCCTGCAGCGGCCGGATCCGTCGAAGGTCACGGTCCAGAGGTTGTCGAAGTCGCCGAGCTTCGCGTACCGCCCGATCCCCGTGATGACGACGTCCCACCCGTCGATCGCGGTGATGGACCACTCGAACTCCCACCCGCCACTCTGCCAGTCCCACCGGCTGCGCCAGCCCTCGACGATCGCGTCCCGCCCGATCCACTGGGTGTCGAAGGGCGATTCGTGGTACTCGGCGTCATCGGTGAAGAGGTCCTCGATGTCGGCGCGGGCGTTGCTCTTCCAGGCCGTCACGTAGTCCTCGACCCACCGCGTGATCGAGGCGGTCGTCGGGCCCGGGGTGTCCGGAGGGCCCACGTCTGCGGGGGCTGGCGTCATGGACCCGATGCTGCCCGCAGGTGGAGAGGCCAGACAGGGTGCACCGCTCCTAGGGAGGCGCGCCCTTCATCGGCGAGCTGGACGTCAGCAGTCTCGTGAGCAGAGCACGCTCCGCACTCGAGAACTGGACGGACATGAGCAACGACTCCTACCGCACGCTGGGCACCTCGGGGCTGCGTGTGAGCCCGCTGGCGCTCGGGACGATGACCTTCGACGACGGGACCTGGGGGGCGGCGCCCGAGCTGTCGCACCAGATCCTCGACCGCTACCTCGACGCCGGCGGGAACTTCCTCGACACGGCCAACCAGTACAACGGTGGCCTGCCGGAGGAGACCCGGCCACCACGTGGGTCTACGAGCGCAACCACCGCACCGCGCGGGTGTTCGACGACAGCCTGTGGTCTCTTGACGGCATCGCCCACCGGCGGCCGGAGGTCCACCTGTTGCGCGGGGCGCCGGCGCCACCACTGGCACTGACCCACCGGGTCCCGTTCATCCGTGCCGTCGAGGACCACGGGTCGCGGAGGGAGAGGGTCCGGCCCTCAGGCGCTGCCCTACGCTGCCAACACCCGGGCGGCTTCGCGTTCGGCCTCGGTGTTGGCCACACCCGCCCGGGAGCCGGCGAGCTTGGCACGGATGTGCTCCCCGACGGTGATCGGCGAGTACGGCGACCCGTCGCCCACGCAGGTCGGCAGAGTCTCGATGACGGCGTCGATGTTGCCGTCGTGGAAGAACGCCGCGCTGCGCCGCCGCTGGATGCTGCCGTGCACGATCGGCGGCTTGACCCGGTGCAGGGTCGACATCCAGCGCTCGTTCGTCCACCGCGCCATCAGGTCGCCCAAGTTGATCAGCAGCGCACCGTCGGCCGGCTGGACGTCGTGCCAGGCCCCGTCGCGCCCCAGCACCTGCAGCCCCGCGACCTGGTCGGCCCAGAGCACGGTGACGATGCCGTAGTCGGTGTGTTCCCCCATGCCGGTCAGATCGCCGTCGAGTTCCAGCGCGCCGGGCTCCAGGGCGTAGTCGTTCATCCTCAGCACGTCGAGGCTGTGGTCGGTGTAGCGCTCGAAGAAGCCGCCCGGCAGGCCGAGCGCGTCGGCGAACATCGTCGTCAGGGTCCGCGCCACCCGGGAGGCCTCGTCGGAGTACGCGGAGACGGCACCGCGGAACGACGAGGCCTCGGCCGGCCAGACGTTCTCCGGGTAGTCGGCCGCGGGCAGGTCGAGTCCCGGGAAGTCCGACACCGCAGCCCCGACGTTGAACGCCTCGAAGAAGTCGTGCATGCGGTTGGACGGCGCGAGCCCGAGGCTGAGGCTGAGCGACTCCGTCTTGGGAGGGGCGTAGCCCCGGTTGATCTCCGGCGGCGTCCGGTACTGCTTCTTGACCTCCAGCGGGAGGAGGAAGAACTCGTCGAGGGCGGCCGCGAACGCGTCGGTGACGGCGGTCGGGATGCCGTGACCGAGCACCTGGACGAAGCCCACGGTGCGGGCTGCCTCGTCGAAGGCCGCCGCCGTGGCTGCGCGCTCCTCCGGGGTGCCGGCGCCGACGTAGGAGGAGATGTCGACGGTCGGGACGTGGAACGCGGTGGTCATGCTCGGCCCTTCTGGACGGGTGGGGGTGCATCGGGGGTGGTGGACACGACGGCCTCGACCCGCGCGAGCAGGCCGGCCTTGTCCGTCTCGTCGAGCCAGCAGGCCTCGACGGCGTTGCGGGTGAACGCGGCGAGCTGATCGCGGCGGTAGCCGAGCGCGTGCGCGAGCACGCGGTAGTCGTGGGTCGGGTCGGTGCCGAACATCGGTGGGTCGTCGCTGTCGATGGTCACGCAGAGCCCGGCGTCGACCATCTCCGCGATCCGGCGGTGGCTGCCGTCCCCGCTGCCGGAGTAGCGACCGATGTCGGAGCTGACCGGAGTGCAGGTGAACGGCACCCTCTCCGCCACGCACCGCGCGGTGAGGACCGGGTCGTCCACCACGTGGTAGCCGTGGTCGACCCGGCTGCAGCCGAGCTGGTCGAGCAGGACCTCGACGTGCTGCGGCGGGCCGGACTCCGAGTGCGCCGTCCGCTGCAGGCCGTGCCGCGCCGCCAGCCGGTAGGCCTCGACGAAACGGCCCGGCGGTCCGTTGACCTCCGCGTAGTCGAGCCCGATGCCGAGCACCTCGTCGGCGCGGTGCTCCACCACCTGCTCGACCAGCTCGACGGCGGCGGCGCCGCTGCGCTCCCGGCAGAGGCCGACGAGGAAGGCGGCTCGGACACCGGTGTCGGCCTCCGCGTCCCTGGCCCCGGCGAGGACGCCCTCCAGGATCCGGCGGTACGGCACCCCTGGGTGGCCCGGCGGGCTCAGGTGCACCTCGCGGTAGAGCACCCCGTGCTCTGCGCCACTGGCGGTCAGGGACTCGTAGGTGACCCGGCGGAAGTCGTCGACGTCACGGATCAGCGAACCGACGACGTCCAGCACGCGGAGGAACTCACCGAGGTCGGCGTAGCTGTGGTGGTCGTACAGCTCCTCGGCGGACCGGCCGAGGGCGACGCCGTGCTTCCGGGCGAGGTCGATCACCGTCTGCGGGACCACGCTGCCGATGAGATGGCAGTGCAGGCTGATCTTCGGCAGGGCGGCGACCATCGCGTCGATGGCCGGGTCGGCCGGCACGGGCGTGGAGTGCACCCTGGTCGCGAGGCTCACCGCTGACCCACCGCGCGCCCGAACCGGCTGAGCACTGCCGTCTCCAGCAGTTGGGCGAGGAGGTAGAGCAGCAGCGCGGTCAGGGTGATGGCCACGACCAGCGCCCAGACGCGGGTGTTCTGCGAACGGTTGGCGGCGGACACGACGGCGTAACCGATGCCCTTCCCGGTCGCCAGCCACTCGGCGAGGAGCGCGCCGGTCAGGGCACCGGGCACGGCGATCCGCACGGAGGCGAAGAGCGCGGGCAGCGCGGACGGGAAACCCACCTTGAGCAGCACGGTCGACGGCGACCCGCCGTAGACGAGCACCAGGTCCCGCATCTGCGGGGTGACCGAGCGCAGCCCCGCCACGATGTTCACCAGGGCCGGGAAGAGGACGACGATCGCGCTCATGAGCGCGACGACGGCGTAGCCGCGGCCGACGAGCAGGATCAGGATGGGCGCCAGCGCGATGAGCGGGACGGTCTGCAGCACGACCGCGGCCGGCATCACCGCCCCCTCGAGCACCTTGTACCGGACGACGACCGCCGCCAGCACGATCGCGGTCAGCATGCCGGCGGCGAACCCGACGGCGGCGTCGATCAACGTCTGCTGCAACAGCGTCCAGATCTCCGCGCGCAGCTCCGCCGAGTCCGCGTCCCCGAAGAGACTGGTCCACACCTCCGCCGGGGTCTTGCCGACGTACGTCGAGACGTCCCAGACCCGCAGCGCAGCGATCCAGAGGAGCACCACCACACCCAGTACGAGCACGGTGGTGGCCACCTGGCGGAACACGGCGCGCAGCAGCGACCCGGTCCCGCCGGTGACCCGGTCGGTACCGGGCAGCATCGTGCTCACGACGCCGCTCCCTTCGACCACGGCGTGACCACCCGGCCGACCAGACCCAGGACGGCGTAGACCGTCCCGGCCATCAGCGCGCAGCCGATCCCCACCGCCCATGCCTGCTCGACGTCGACGTTCTGTTGGGCGATCTTGAGGATGAGCGCGACGCCGCGCTGCACTCCCCCGACGTACTCGCCGAGGATCGCGCCGAGGAACGCAGCCGGCGCGCCGATCCGCGTGGCGGCGAGGATCGAGGGCAGGGCCGAGATCAGCTGCACCTTCTGCAGCTGCCGGACCCGGCCGCCACCGAAGACCCGCACCACGTCGAGGCTGGCCCGATCGGCGGAGCGGAGCCCGAGCACGGTGCCGACGGCGGTGGTGAAGAAGACCGCCAGGGCGGCGAGGGCGGTGGCGGTGCCGGAGCGCTCGCCCTCGTCCGGGTTGCCGATGACGATGAACAGCACCGGTGCGATGGCGACCAGGGGCACGCAGTAGCTCATCACCGCCACCTGCATCAGGACCGGCTCGGCGACGGGGAACAGCAGCACCAGGGAGGCGACGACGAGGCCGGCCAGGGTGCCGTAGAGGAAGCCGACCGAGGCCTCCTGGAGCGTCATCCCGAAGTGCAGCGACCAGAAGCCCCAGCCGGCCTCGACCGCGGTGGTGAGCACGCCGTCCGGGGTCGGCACCCGGGCGCCGGACAGCACGGTGAGCGCGGCCAGCCACCACACGGCGACCAACGCGAGGATGCCGACCGCGCCCGTGCGCAGGGAGCGGATGGACTCACGCGAGAGGTGCACGCTCAGTCCTCACCCGGCACGGCGGACGCCCCGCCGAACAGCAGCTCCGAGGCCCGGTCGTGCAGCGCGTGGAACTCCGGTGTCCGCATCAGGTCGGGGGTCCGCGGTCGGGGCAGGTCGACCTGCAGGACCTCCTGCACCCGCCCGGGGCGCGCGCTCATCACGGCGACCTGGTCGGAGAGGAAGACCGCCTCCGAGATGCTGTGGGTGACCATCAGCGTGGTCGCCGGCTTCTCCGTCCAGATCCGCAGCAGCTCCACGTTGAGCCGCTGCCGTGTCATGTCGTCCAGCGCGCCGAACGGCTCGTCGAGCAGCAGGACCGACGGGGTGACGACCAGCGCACGGGCGATCGACACGCGCTGGCGCATGCCGCCCGACAGCTGGGCAGGCTTCGCCTTCTCGAAGCCCTCCAGGCCGACCAGCTCGATCAGCTCGGCCACCAGCGCGTCGTCCGGCTTCTGCCCCGAGACCTCGAAGGGCAGCCGGATGTTGGACAACACCGACCGCCACGGCAGCAGGGCGGAGTCCTGGAAGGCGATCCCCAGCTCGTTCCCGCGGCGGAGCTGCAGCGGCGTCCGGCCCTCCACGAGCGCCGAGCCGGACGTCGGCTCCTCCAACCCCGCGAGGATCCGCAGGATCGTGGACTTGCCGCAGCCGGACGGGCCGAGCAGCGACAGGAAGCTGCCCTTGTCCGTCCACAAGGTGGCGTCCTCCAGGGCGGCCACCGTCCGGCGACCGACCCGGAAGGTCTTGCTCAGGTGGTCGATCCGCACGCCGGTGCCGATCGAGGGAGCTGCTCCCCCGGTACCGGCGCTCGTCGACGCCTCTGCGACCTGGGCCATGTCGAACCTCTCCGTCGCGTCCGGCCGGGTCAGGAGGGCAGCTCGGTGAGCTCGGGCTTCTTCTCGAGCAGCTCCTCGAGCAGCGACAGGTCGAAGAGGTCGGCCGCCTCGAGGTCGATGCCGGCCGCCTCGAGGGTGGTCATGTTCTGCTCGATCAGCTCGTCGGAGATGGTGAACAGGCCGTTCGCCTCGACGTCGGGTGTGACGATCAGGCCGGCCTGCACCTCCGACTGCTCGAGCTCCTTCTCCATGTCCAGCTGCAGGTCGCTGCCGTACTCCTCGACCGCCATCCGCGCGCCCTCGGCGGGGTCGGCGAGTGCGTCCTGCCAGCCGCGGATCTCCGCCTCGAGGAACGCCATCACCTTCTCCGGCTCCTCCGCGATCATGCGGTCGGTGGTGATGACCGACTCGGCGACGAAGGGCAGCCCGTTGTCGGCGAAGGGCAGATTGGTCACCTCGATGCCCAGCGACTGGACGGTGATGGACTCGTTGGTCAGGTAGGCCAGGAAGCCGTCGACCTCGCCGTCGACGAGC
>NZ_JAAKGN010000208.1:0-6638 GCF_011039295.1 Modestobacter sp. KNN46-3
GCGACCCTCGAAGAGGATCTCGCCGCCGGTGATCCGCCCCGGAGGGCTCTGGATCAGGCCGAGGATCGACATCGCGGTGACGCTCTTGCCGGAGCCGGACTCGCCGACGACGCCGAGGGTCTCGCCGTCCGACCCGTTGCGTGTCACCTCGTCAGAGCGGAAGCCGATGAACACGACCCGAGCACGACGCAGCCCCTCCCGGATCAGGTCCCTGGCCGCCGCCGCGGCGCTGGGCCTGCTGCTCAGCGCCTGCAGCGTCAGCGACCCGGAAGCGCCCGCGGCCGACGGGGAGGGTGGGGACGCCACCTTCTCCATCGCCGTGGGCATCGACCCGGACACGTTCGACCCGGCCGGGCAGACCACGACGACCGTGTCCAACATGGTCGACTACGTGGTCGAGACGCTGGTGGAGATCGACGACGAGGGGGAGATCGCCGGGGTCCTCGCCGAGTCCTACGAGGTCTCCGAGGACGGCCTGACGCTCACCTTCGAGCTGCGCGAGGGCGTCACGTTCCAGGACGGGACGCCGTTCGACGCCGAGGCCGTCGTCTACAACCTGGAGCGGATCACCGACCCGGAGCTGACCGTGCCGCAGGGCGCGGCGTTCACGGCGTTCGAGTCGGCCACCGCGGTCGACGAGAACACCGTCGAGGTCAGCCTCAGCCAGCCCTCGCCCGGCTTCGTCAGCGCGCTGTCGGCGACGGTCGCCGGGATCATCTCCCCGACCTCGGTCGACGCGGAGGGCAACAGCTATCAGGAGTACACCCGGCCGGTCGGCACCGGTCCGTACGAGTTCGGCGAGTACACCGCCGGGGAGAGCCTCACCGTCACCAAGTACGACGACTACTGGGGCGAGGAGCCCTACTACGAGACCGTCGTCTTCCGGGTGGTCCCCGAGGCGGCGACCCGGGAGAGCCTGCTGCTCGCCGGCCAGGTCGACATGATCATCCTGCCGCCGGTCTCGGACATCGAGGCGCTGCAGGCCAACGAGGACGTCGAGGTGCTGCTCGCCGAGAGCGACCGCACGATCTTCATCGCGCTGGACAACACCGACCCGGTGATGCAGGACCCCCGGGTGCGCCAGGCGCTGAACTACGCGGTCGACAAGCAGGCGATCATCGACAACGTCCTCTTCGGTGCGGCCGAGGTGCTCGATGCGCCGATGGCCCCCAGCCTGTTCGGCTACTGCGAGACCGGCTCCTACGAGTACGACCCGGAGCGGGCCCGGCAGCTGCTGGAGGAGGCCGGTGCGGTCGGGGCGAGCATCGAGCTGCTCACCCCCAGCGGCCGGTACGTGCAGGACGCCCAGGCGGCCGAGGCCATCGCCGGCTACCTGCGCGAGGCCGGCCTGGACGTCAGCGTCTCCACCAGCGACTTCCCGTCGTTCCTCGCCCGGGTGAACGCACCGGTCACGGAGAACACGCCGGAGGCGCACCTGCTCGGCTGGGCCCCGGCCTACCTGGACGCCGACTTCCAGATGCAGATGTTCCGCCAGGCGACCCACCCGCCGGCCGGTCTGGGGACGTCGTTCTACACCAACCCCGAGGTCGAGGCGCTGCTCGCCCAGGCGGACGTGGAGACCGACCGGGACACCCGTGAGCAGCTGTACTGCGACGCCTCGCAGATCATCTGGGACGACGCCCCGTGGATCTTCCTGTGGACCCAGTCGTTCCCGATCGTCTACGACGCGGACGTCACCGGTGTGAGCGCCACCCCGGTCGAGAAGTTCGACGCCATGTACGCCCGGCCGGCGAACTGACCACCATCGGACGGCCGCCCCTGCCTGCGGGCAGGGGCGGCCATCGCCCGGCGGTGCACGCGAGCCGCCGGTCCGGGTACGGGAGAGGACGGGGATGAAGGGCACCGCGGCGCACATCGTGCGCACCCTGCTGCTGTCGTTGATCACCCTCTTCGGGGTGTCGATCCTGATCTTCCTGATGCTGCGCGTGCTGCCCGGCGACCCCGCGCGGGTGCTGGCCGGGCTGAACGCCAGCGAGGACCAGGTCGCCCGGCTCCGGGCGGAGCTCGGGCTCGACCAGTCGCTGCTGACCCAGTACTGGTCGTTCATCACCGGCGTGCTGACCGGTGACCTGGGCACCTCGGCGCGCACCTCTGCGCCGGTGTCCAGCGAGATCGCGGTCCGGCTCCCGGCGACTCTGATCCTCGCGGTCGTGGCGACGATCATCGGCACCATCGCCGGGGTCACCGCCGGGGTGGTCGCCGCCGTCCGCCGCAACTCGATCGTCGACCACGTGATCTCCAGCGTGGCGATGATGGGCGTGTCCATGCCGGTCTACTGGCTGGGCCTGCTGCTCATCCTGCTCTTCGCGGTCACCCTCGGCTGGCTGCCGGCGGCGGGCAGCGGGGAGCCGCTGAGCATCGTGCTGCCGGCGGTGACGCTGGCGGCCTTCTCCACGGCGCTGATCTCCCGGATGACCCGGGCCAGCATGCTCGAGGTGCTCGGTCAGGACTACGTCCGCACCGCCGAGGCCAAGGGCGCCCCGCCGACCACGGTGATCATCCGGCACGGGCTGCGCAACGCGTTCATCCCGATCCTGACGGTCATCAGCCTGCAGTTCGGCGCCCTGCTCGGCGGCGCGGTGCTGACCGAGACGGTGTTCGGCTGGCCCGGCATCGGGCGGCTGCTCGTCGACTCGATCGGTGCCCGCGACTTCGCCGTCGTCCAGGGGATCGTCCTGGTCTACGCCGCGGCGTTCATCCTGCTCAACGTGATCGTCGACGTCCTCTATGTCGTCGTCGACCCGCGGATCCGGTACTGATGATGGAGGGGATCCGATGAGGGCCACACCATGAGGGCCACACCATGAGGGCATGGAGCCGGTTCCGGCACCACACCCCGGCGATGATCGGGCTGGGGATCATCGTCACGTTCGTCGTGCTGGCGATCTTCGCCCCGCTGATCTCGCCGTTCGACCCGAACGCGCAGAACTTGTCGGTCGCCATCCAGGGGCCGTCGGCCGAGCACTGGCTGGGCACCGACCAGCTGGGCCGGGACATCGCCACCCGGCTGATGTACGGCGCCCGCATCTCACTGCTGATCGGCGTCCTGGCCGTCTCGATCGGCCTGGTGATCGGCGTCCCGCTGGGGATGATCGCCGGCTACTACGGCGGCTGGGCGGACCTGGCGATCTCCCGGTTCGCCGACATGATGTTCGCCTTCACCTCCATCCTGCTGGCCCTCACGCTGGTCGCCGTCCTGGGCGTCAGCCTGCAGAACGTGATCATCGCGGTCGGGATCAGCGTGATCCCGGTGATCATCCGGCTGGTGCGCTCCTCGGTGCTCAGCCTGCGCGAGGAGCCCTACGTCGAGGCGGCGCGGGCGCTGGGCGCCAGCAACCTGCGGATCATCACCCGGCACGTGTTCCGCAACTCGCTGACCCCGGTGCTGGTGCACGGCACGCTCAGCATCGGGGTGAGCATCCTGCTCGCCGCCGGCCTGGGCTTCCTCGGGCTGGGCGTGCAGTCACCCACCGCCGAGTGGGGCACGATGCTGGGGGAGGGGCGGCAGTTCATCTTCAGCGCGCCGCACCTCACCACGTTCCCCGGGATCGCGATCTTCCTGGCCATCCTAGCCTTCAACCTGCTCGGCGACGGCCTGCGCGACGCCCTGGACCCGCGGATGCGGACCGTCGACGGGCCGGCCGGGTGACCGCCGACCTGCGCGCGGCTCCGCTGGTCACCCTGGACGACGTCCGGGCGGCGGCGGCCCGGCTCACCGACCGGGTGCACCGCACCCCGGTGCTCCGCTCCACCAGCCTCGGCGAGCTGTGGGGGGTGCGGCTGGACCTCAAGGCCGAGGTGTTCCAGCGGACCGGCAGCTTCAAGGCCCGCGGGGCGCTGAACAAGGTGCTGTCCCTGGCTCCGGACGAGCGCGCCCGCGGGGTGATCACGCTGTCCGCCGGCAACGCCGGGGCCGCGGTCGCCTACGCGGCCGCCAGCGTCGGGGTGCCCGGCACGGTGGTCATGCCGGCCACCGCGGTGCCGGCGAAGATCGCCGCCTGCCGCGGGTACGGGGCCGACGTCGTCCTCACCGACGGCGACCTGCTGGAGACCTACGCCGCCACCGTCGTCGAGACCGGCCGGGTGCCGGTGCACCCGTTCGACGACCCCGCGGTCGTCGCCGGCACTGGCACCGTCGGCCTGGAGATCGCCGAGGACGTGCCCGACGTCGAGGTGGTGCTGGTGCCGGTCGGCGGGGGCGGGTTGATCTCCGGGGTCGCCGCGGCGCTGGCCCGGCTGGCGCCGGGGGTCCGGGTCATCGGCGTGGAGCCGGAGACCGCCGACGTGATGACCCGCAGCCTGGCCGCCGGCGGGCCGGTGCGGCACCCCGCCGCCCGCAGCGTCGCCGACGGTCTGGCCGCGCCGATGAGCGGGCAGGTCACCGTCGACCACGTGCAGGCCTTCGTCGAGCAGGTGGTGACGGTCAGCGACGAGGACATCCTGCGGGCGCTGCCGCTGGCGGTCTCCCGCACCAAGCTGCTGCTGGAGCCCTCGGCCGCCGCCCCGCTGGCGGCGCTGATGACCGGCGTCCTCGACCTGCCCCCGGGCACCCGGGTCGTCTCGATCGCCAGCGGCGGCAACGTCGACCTGACTCTGTTCGGCCGCCTGACCACCTGACCGGAAGGCACCGCATGACCCCCGCCAGCTTCCTGCTCCGCAACGTCACCGTCGTCGACGGCACCGGCTCCGCGCCCGTCCCCGGGCAGGCGCTGGTGGTCGAGGGACGCCGGATCGTCTGGATCGGCCCGGTCGCCGACGCACCGAGCACCGCCCCGGAGAACGTCATCGACGGCGGCGGCCGCACCGTGCTGCCCGGGTTGATCAACTGCCACGTGCACCTGACCGCCGACGGCGCCCCGGACCTGATGGCGCAGACCGCCGGTGACACGGTGCCGCTGGCCACCCTCCGGGCGGCCGCCGGCGCGGTGGAGACGCTGATGTCCGGCGTCACCACCGTGCGCGACTGCGGTGCCGCCGACGACGTGGTGGTGGAGCTGGCCAAGGCGATCGACCGCGGCCTGGTGCCCGGCCCGCGGGTGCAGGCGGCCGGCCGCGTGATCACCATGACCGGCGGGCACGGGCACTTCATCGGCCGGGAGGCCGACGGCCCCGACGAGGTGCGCAAGGCCACCCGCGCGGAGATCAAGGCCGGCGCTGCGGTGATCAAGGTGATGGCCACGGGTGGCGTGCTCACCCCCGGCGTCTCACCGACGCAGACCGCGCTGCTGCCCGAGGAGCTGGCGGTCGTCGCCCAGGAGGCGCACAACTCCGGCCGCCGGGTGACCACGCACGCCATCGGCCGGTCCGGCATCCACAACGCGCTGATCTCCGGCATCGACTCCATCGAGCACGGCTTCTACCTCGACGACGAGCTGCTGGACATCGCCGTCGCCCAGGGCACGTTCCTGGTGCCGACGATCCTCGCCGTCGACGGGATCATCCGGAACGGCATGGCCGCCGGCATCCCGGAGTGGGTGGTGGACAAGGCCGAGCGCGAGGCGGCCAAGCAGCGGGAGAGCTTCGCGGCCGCGGTCGCCTCGGGGATGAAGATCGCCGCGGGCACGGACGCCGGCACGCCGTTCAACCCGCACGGCGACCTGTCCCGCGAGCTGGCGTTGATGGTGCAGCACGGCCTGACGCCGATGCAGACGCTGATCGCCGCCACCCGCGGGGCCGCGGAGAACCTCGGGCTGGCGCACGAGCTCGGCACCCTGGAGGTCGGCAAGCTCGCCGACCTGGTCGTGGTCGACGGCGACCCGGTCGCCGACATCACCGCGACCGGCCGCGTCGTCCTGGTGGTCAAGGACGGCGTCGTCCACCGCGACGAGCTCCCCGACACCGGCCCCGCCGTCCCCACCGCCTGAACCCCGAGGCGACAGAAATGGCCATTTCTGTCGCCTCGGGGCGGTCACCAGGCGAGTCGGTGGAGGGCGGTGGCCAGGACGGAGGCGCCGCGGACGCAGTCCGCCGGTGAGGTGTACTCCGCCGGGGTGTGCGAGCGCCCCTCGACGCTGGGGACGAAGACCATCGCCGTCGGCACCCGGGAGGCCATCAGCTGGCTGTCGTGCCCGGCTCCGCTGGGCATCCGCCGCCAGCTGGCGCCGCACTCCTCGGCGGAGCCGCGGAGCACGTCCAGCAGATCGGCGTCCATGGTCGCCGGCTCCTCGTCCTTGTCCCGGACGACCTCCACCTCGACCCCGTGCCGCTCGGCCACCGTCTCGCAGATCCGGTGCACCGTGTCCAGCAGCCGGTCCCGTACCCCGAGGTCGGGGTGGCGGAGGTCGACGGAGAACCGCGCCAGCCCGGGCACGATGCTCGGCTGACCCGGCTCGACGGTCCAGCGCCCGGTGGTGACCACGGCCGGCCGGCCCTCCTGCTCGACCGCGGTGGTGATCTCCCGCGCCATCTGCGCCGCCGCCTGGAGGGCGTCCCGGCGCAGGTCCATCGGGGTGGCGCCGGCGTGGTCCTGCCGGCCGCGCACGGTGACCGTCTCCCAGGCGATGCCCGGGATGACCTCCACCAGGCCCACGTCGACGCCCTCGTCGGCCAGCACCCGGCCCTGCTCGATGTGCAGCTCCAGGAAGGCACGGAGGTCGTGCCGCTCCGCGCTCGCCACC
>NZ_JAAKGN010000209.1:0-6556 GCF_011039295.1 Modestobacter sp. KNN46-3
CCGCCGGCGTCGTCACCCGGCAGGACGTGCTGGGCCACCTCGTCGGCATCCCGGCGCCTACGGTGCAGTCGTGACCGGTTTCAACACACTCGCCATCCACGCCGGGCAGGAGCCAGACCCCGCCACCGGCGCGGTCATCCCGCCGCTGCACCTGACGACCACCTACAAGCAGGACGGCGTCGGCGGGCTGCGCGGCGGCTACGAGTACAGCCGCAGCGCCAACCCCACCCGGGACACCCTGCAGACGGCGCTGGCCGCGTTGGAGCAGGGCACCCGCGGACTGGCCTTCGCCTCCGGCCTCGCCGCGGAGGACACCCTGCTGCGCACCGTGTGCCGGCCCGGTGACCGGATCGTGCTGGGCGGCGACGCCTACGGCGGCACGTACCGGCTGATCTCCCGGGTGCTCGAGCCGTGGGGCGTCACCCACTCCCCGGTCGACCTCAACGACCTGGACGCGGTCCGCGCCGCGGTCGCGCCGGAGACGACCCGGGTGATCTGGTGCGAGACGCCGAGCAACCCGCTGCTCAACGTCTCCGACATCGCCGCGCTGGCCGAGATCGCGCACGCCTCGGGCACGCTGCTGGTCGTCGACAACACCTTCGCCAGCCCCTACCTGCAGCAGCCGCTGACCCTGGGCGCCGACGTCGTCGTGCACTCCACCACCAAGTACCTGGGCGGGCACTCCGACGTCGTCGGGGGCGCACTCGTGGTCGCCGACACCGAGCTGGGTGAGCGGCTGGCCTACCACCAGAACGCGATGGGCGCGGTCGGCGGCCCGTTCGACTCATGGCTGGTGCTGCGCAGCCTGAAGACGCTCGGGGTCCGGATGGACCGGCACAGTGCGAACGCCGGCCGGGTCGCCGAGTGGCTGCTGGAGCACCCGGGAGTCGGGGACGTGCTGTACCCGGGGCTGCCGCAGCACCGCAACCACGAGATCGCGGCCAAGCAGATGTCCGGCTTCGGCGGGATGGTCTCGTTCCGGCTGAAGGCGGGCGAGGAGGCAGCGCTGCGGGTGTGCGAACGCGCGCAGCTGTTCACCCTGGCCGAGTCGCTCGGTGGCGTGGAGTCGCTGATCGAGCACCCGCACCGGATGACCCACGCCAGCGCCGCCGGCTCCCCCTTGGAGGTGCCGGCCGACCTGGTCCGCCTGTCCGTCGGCATCGAGGACGTCGACGACCTGCTCGCCGACCTGGACCAGGCCCTCGCTTGATCGCCGTTGTGCGCTCACTGTCGGTTCCTCGGCTGAGAAGCGACGGTGAGCGCACAACGGCGGCTCAGCGCGGGGCGGTCAGGATGCGGGGGCCGTCCTCCGTCACAGCCACCGTGTGCTCGACGTGGGCGGCGCGGCTGCCGTCGGCACTGCGCAGCGTCCAGCCGTCGGCGTCGACCCGGTAGTCGTCGCTGCCCCCGGCCAGGAACCACGGCTCGATGGCGATGACCAGGCCGGCGCGCAGCGGCAGCCCACGGCCGCCCCGGCCCTCGTTGGGCACGCTGGGTGCCTCGTGCATCGACCGGCCGACGCCGTGGCCGCCCTGGTCGGTGTTGATGCCGCAGCCGCCGGCCCGACCGACCGCACCGATGGCGGCGGAGATGTCGCCGATCTTGTTGCCGACGACCGCCGCGGCGATCCCGGCGGCCAGCGCCCGCTCGGTGGTCTCCACCAGCCGGACGTCCTCCGGCCGGGGCGTGCCGATCGGGTAGGTGCGGGCCGCGTCGCCCACCCAGCCGTCGAGGGTGGCCCCGGCGTCGACGCTGAGCAGGTCGCCGTCCTCGAGCTCCTGGGCGGTGGGGATGCCGTGCAGGGCCACGTCGTTGACCGACAGGCAGAGCACGCCGGGGAACGGCGGCGTGCTGTGCAGCGGCGCGTAGCCGAGGAACGGCGAGGTGGCGCCGGCATCGGCCAGAACCTGGCGGGCGACGGCGTCCAGCTCGCTCAGCCGTACCCCTGGCGCGGCCAGCGCGTGCACCGCGGCGTGCATGTCGGCGACCACCGCCCCGGCGGCGCGCATGGCGTCGATCTCCCCGGGTGTGCGCAGCTCGATCATCTGGAGTCCTTCCGGTATTTTTATCCCGGTATTACTATCACGCCCATGGTCCGACCGCCGCTGACCCCCAAGGAGCACGAGCGCGGCCGCCGGCTGGGTGGCCTGCTCCGCGCGGCGCGCGGCGACCGCTCCCCCGCCGAGGTCGCCGCCGCCTCCGGGGTGAGCCTCGAGGCGCTCCGGAAGATCGAGTCCGGCCGGGTCCCGACACCGGCCTTCTTCACCGTGGCCGCACTGGCCGGCGCCCTGGACCTGCCACTGGACTCCCTGGTCACCGCGTTGCACACCCCGACCGAGGGCACCGCCCTCACCGCCTGAGCACCCACGGGGCAGGTCCGGTGGCCGGTCCCACACCGCGGCCACCCGTGCAGTGGCCGGCAGCCGGGTAGGGGGTCGTCGTGAGCGAGCCCCGGGTCAGCGTCGTCATCGCCACCATGGACCGACGCGAGTCGCTGCTGCGGTCGCTCGACCGGCTGGACTCCCCCGGCGGGCCACCGGTGATCGTGGTGGACAACGGCTCCACCGACGGCACTGCCGACGCCGTCCGGGCCGGCCACCCCCGGGTGGAGGTGGTCGAGCTGCCGGCCAACGCCGGCGCGGTGGGGCGCGACCACGGCGTCCAGCGGGCCGGCACCCCGTACGTCGCCTTCGCCGACGACGACTCGTGGTGGGAGCCGGGTGCGCTGGAGGCCGCGGTCCACCTGCTCGACGCCCACCCGCAGGTGGCGGTGGTGGTCGGCCGGGTGCGGCTGGCCGGGGACGGCAGCGAGGACGCCGTCACCCGCAAGCACCGCGCCGAGGTGCTCGGCCGTTCCGCCGCCGGGCCCGACGTCCTGAGCTTCCCGGCGTTCGCCGCCGTCGTCCGCCGCGACGCCCACCTGGCCGTCGGCGGCTTCTCCCCGCTGCTGTTCTTCGGCGGCGAGGAGCATCTGCTGGCGCTCGACCTCGCCGCTGCGGGCTGGCAGCTGGTGTTCGCCGAGGACGTCGTCGCCTGGCACGACCCCGCCGGACCCGACCGGCCGAGCCCGGCCCGCTGGGCGGTGCAGACCCGCAACGACGTGCTCGTCGACTGGCTGCGCCGCCCGCTCCCGGTGGCGCTCGCCGCGACCGGGAGGTTGGCGCGCTGCGCCGCCGGGGACGCCGCCGCCCGCCGGGCGCTGGCCGGGGTGCTGCGCCGACTGCCTGCCGCACTGCGCCGGCGCCGGCCCGTGCCGGCCGAGCTGGAACTACGGTTCGCCACCGCCCTGCGCCCGCTGGACCAGGCGGGCTGAGCGATCAGTCCTCGTCGACCAGGGTGAGCGCACCGGTGGGGCAGGCGCGCACCGCGGTCTCCACCGCCGTGAGGTCGGTCGGCTCACCCACCTGGAGCACGCCGTCGTCGTCGAGCTGGAACACCTCCGGCGCCTCCATCTCGCACACCCCCGCGCTCATGCAGACCTCCCGGTCGACCACCACGCGGGTCATCGGGCGCCGGTCAGCCGCGCCGGCAGCCGCTTGAGGCCGTTGACGAACGAGGACTCCAGCCGGGCCGGCGGGCCGGCCACCTCGAGGTCGGGCAACTGGTCGGCGAAGGCCCGGAAGGCCACGCCGATCTCCCGCCGGGCCAGGTGCGCGCCCAGACAGAAGTGCGGACCGCGGGAGCCGAACCCGACGTGCGGGTTGGGGTCGCGGGACAGGTCGAACCGGTGCGGGTCGGGGAAGACGGCGGGATCACGGTTGGCCGCGCCGTAGAACAGCAGGAACTTCGACCCGGCCGGGAACGACTGCCCGGACAGCTCGACGTCCTGGGTGGCCGTCCGCCGCATCCAGGTGATCGGGCTGGTCCAGCGCACGACCTCCTCCACCGCGGTGCGGGTGAGGCCCGGGTCGGCGGCCCACCGGTCGCGCTCGGCCGGGTGCTCGGAGAGCGCGAGCACGCCCTGGGAGATCGCGTTGCGGGTCGTCTCGTTGCCGGCGACCAGCAGCAGGATGAAGAACGAGGCGATCTCCTGCCGGGTCAGCCGCTCGCCGTCGACCTCGGTGCTGACCAGCGCGGTGGTCAGGTCGTCGGCCGGGTGGGCGTGGCGTTCGGCGGCCAGCCGGGCCATCAGTCCGGCGAGCTCCTCCCCGGCCTTCAGGAAGGCGGTGACCATCTGCTCCTCGTCCTGGACGAGTTCGGGGTCACCGCCGGAGAGGATGACGTTCGACTGCTGCAGCACCATCGCCCGGTCGTCGTCCGGGATGCCCATCATGTCGCAGATGACCCGCAGCGGGATCGGTGCGGCGAGGTCGGCGACCACGTCGATGGTGCCGTCGCCGTCCTCGGCGGTCCGCCGGGCGCGGGCGACCACGTCGTCGGCCACCGCCTGCACGCTGCCCACGAGCTTCTCCAGCACCCGGGGCGTGAACGCCTTGGCGACGATGCGCCGGATCTTGCCGTGCCGGGGGTCGTCCATGCTGATCAGCGAGCCGTAGAACTCGTTGAGGTCCGGCGGCATGTCGGCGATGGACACCGCGCCGGAGCCGGAGGAGAACAGCGCCGGCTGGCAGCTGATCGCCTCGACGTCGGCGTACCGGGTCACCGCGCGGTAGCCGGGGCCGGGCTCGATGTAGGGGATCACCGGCTCGGCGAAGAAGGCGAACGGGCGCTCGCGGCGCAGCTGGTCGTACACCGCGTGCCGCTGCTCCGGCGGCGCGCCCCAGAACGTCCGGTCGGACAGGTCGACGGTGTCCAGGTCCAGCGTCGGTGAGCTCACGGTCGGCCTCCAGGGCGGACGACGGGACGCAGCACCCCGACGCTAGCCCAGCCGTGACCGGCGTCACAGGCCCCGGCTCACCCGCCCGCGAGCTCCCGGACGAACCACTCGCGCGCCGCCGCGTTGCCGGCCGCCCCGCGGCGGCGGGCCTCGGCCAGCTCCTGGGTCAGCGTGCCCGACAGCGCGTGCTCCAGCGCCGCGTCGAGGGCGTTGGCGTCGACCTGCTCCGCCGGCAGCACGACCGGCCAGCCGAGCGCTGCGGCCTGGGCACTCACCTTGGCCCCGCCGACGATCGCGTCGCACGCGATGACCGGGACGCCGTGCGCCAGCCCGAGGACCAGCGCGTGCAACCGCATGCTGACCACGACGTCCGCCCGGCGGACCAGCGCCTCGACCTGCAGCGGGAACCGCTCGTGCGGCTTCTCGTACAGGTCCATGGTGAGCTCGAACCACGGGATGGCCCGGGCACCCAGCCAGCTCTCGATGGCGGCCCGCACCTGGGCGGCGCGGCTGCGGTCGCCGTACTCCTCCTGCGGCGGGGCGAAGGCCACCGCGACCACCGGGACGTCCGGGGTGGTGGTGCCGATCGCCAGGTCCGGCCGGGCGATGCCCGGGGCGTCCCGCTCCCAGACCCGGTGGAACAGGGCGCGCCCGGCGTCGGAGACCACCGAGACGTTCACCGCCCACCGCTGGGCGTCGGCGAAGGCCGCGGTCAGCTCCCGCAGCAACGGGGTGTCCGACAGCGGGCCGCTGACGAAGACCAGGTGGGTGTAGTCGGCCGGGTCGAGATCGCGCCAGTTCGCGCCCCGCTGGAGGTAGGGCGCCCAGGCGACGTCGTGGTCGATGCCGGCCTCGGTGAGCCAGCCGAGCACCGCATCGGCACCCAGTTCGTCGCCGATGGTGGCGATCACCTCGTCGAAGCTGAACCAACCGGTGACCAGGACGCGCATGCCCCAAGCCTCTCAGGCGCGCACCGCGCGCCCGCAGCGGCCTCAGGTTCCAGCGACCATGTCGGCTCAGGCCTCGGCAGCGACCAGGTCGCGGTACTCGGGGTGCCGCTCGATCCAGCCGCGCACGAACGAGCACATCGGGACGACGGTGCCGCCCTTGCTCCGGACGTCGTCCAGTGCGGCGCGCACCAGCGTGCTGCCCAGCCCGGAGTGCCCGGCGTCGCTGTCGACCTCGGTGTGGGTGAACACCAGCTGGTCACCGCGGCGCTGGTAGACGGCCTGGCCGAGCAGCTGCTCGCCGTCCCGGATCTCGTAGCGGCTGTCCTCGGGGGCGTCTCTGACGGTCGGCTCCATGCTCTCCCGAACCGGCGTCGCAGCCGGGGTGTTCCCCGGGAGGCTCCCTCAGGACAGCCGGCGGGCCGCCGGACCGGAGGTGACGGTGAGGACGCCGGGGGTGGTCAGGTCCTGCTCACGGCAGGCGGCCACGACCGCCTCCTCGACCGCCGAGGCGTCGGCGGAACGGATCAGCGCGATCGCCGACCCCCCGAAGCCGCCGCCGACCATCCGGGCGCCGAGCGCACCCGCTGCCCGGGCCGCCGCCACGACGACGTCGAGCTCCACGGCCGACACCTCGTAGTCGTCGCGCAGCGAGGTGTGCGAACCGTCGAGCAGCGGCCCGATCTCGGCCACCCGCCGGGCCCGGACGAGCTCGACGACCGCGTCGACCCGCTGGTTCTCGGTGACCACGTGCCGGGTGCGCGCCTGCAGTCGCGGGTCGCTGAGCCGCGCCACGTCGGCCGGCGTCGCGTCGCTGAGCCACTCCAGGCCG
>NZ_JAAKGN010000021.1:0-44914 GCF_011039295.1 Modestobacter sp. KNN46-3
CCGTCGTCCTTGGCCACCGAGGTCGGCTGGTTCGCCAGGCCGGCCCGCCACAGCGCGGCGAAGATCCAGTCGCCGCTGCGGTCCCCGGTGAACACCCGGCCGGTGCGGTTCCCGCCGTGCGCCGCGGGGGCCAGGCCGACGACGCCGATCCGCGCGTCGGCGGGCCCCAGCCCCGGCACCGGCCGCCCCCAGTACTCCTCCGAGCGGAAGGAGGCCCGCTTCACCCGGGCCACCTCCTCGCGCCAGGTCACCAGCCGCGGACAGGCCCGGCAGCCGGAGACCCGTTCGTCCAGCACCGTCAGCTCGCGGCTGCCGGCGGCGGCGCGGACGACGCCTCCCGGACTGCGGGTGACGGGGAAGCCGTCGGCGTCGCGTGCCACCCGGACAGCACAGCACGCGACTGCGAAGCGCGCGCCGGCCGCCCCCACGGCATGATCGGGGGGTGGCGAAGAAGCAGAAGGTGAAGACCCCGTTGCTGTACAAGCTGCTCGGCCCGGCGATGGCCATCCCCGCTGGCATCGTGGTCAAGAAGCTCGCGGACACGACGTGGGAGAAGGTGCGCGGCTACCCGCCGCCGAAGAACCCGGCCGCCCCCGGCGTCAGCTGGCCCGACGCGCTGGCCTGGGCAGCGGTCTCCGGCGCGCTGTACGCCGCCGGCCGGCTGGTCGCCGCCGCCGGTGCCGCCACCGTCTACGAGAAGATCACCGGCAGCCTGCCGCCGGGCGTCAACGCCGACAGCGCCGCCTGAAGAAGGAAGGACCCCCTTGCCCCCCACCGCTCGCAAGCTCGCGGCGGGACCCTGCAAGGGGGCCGTACGGTCCTGACGCCGCAGGCGGCGTCAGGGCCGCGCGAGGCGGAGGGCGATGCCGTCGAGGATGTCGTGCTCGCTGACGACCACCTCGTCGAGGTCGAACGCGTCCATGACCACCCGCAGCACCAGGGCGCCGGCACCGATCACGTCGACCCGGCCCGGGTGCATCACCGGGGAGGCCGCCCGCCGCGCCCGGGTCGCGGTCAGCAGACCGGCCGACACCGAGCGGACGGCGCCCACCGGGATTCGTGACCCGTGGATGGCGACCGGGTCGTAGGCGGGCAGGCCCAGCGCCAGGGCGGCCACCGTGGTCACCGAGCCGGCCAGCCCGACGAGGGTGGCGGTCTCCCCCACCGGCACCTCGGCGGCGACCAGCTCCAGGGCCGCGCGCACGTCGGCCTCGGCGGCCTGCACCTCGTCCGGGGGCGGCGGGTCGCTGCGCAGGTGCCGCTCGGTGAGCCGGACACAGCCCACGTCCACCGACCGGGCGGCCCGCACCCCGCCGGCGTCCCCGAGCACGAACTCCGTCGAACCGCCCCCGATGTCGACGACCAGGTACGGCGGCCGCGGTGCCGCGGCACCGTGCACCCGTGCGGCGGCGGCCAGCGAGGCGGTGGCGCCGAGGAAGGAGAGCTCGGCCTCCTCCACCCCGGTCACCACGTCGGGCAGCTGGCCCAGGGTCGCGGTCACCATGGCCTCGAACTCGTCGCGGTTGGCGGCGTCCCGGCTGGCGCTGGTGGCCACCATCCGCACCCGCTCGGCACCCAGCTCACGGGCCTGGGCGGCGTACTCGGCGAGCACCCGGCGGGTGCGCTCGATGGCCTCGGGCGCCAACCGGCCGGTCGCGTCCACCCCCTGGCCGAGCCGCACGACCTCCATCCGGCGGAGCAGGTCGGTGTGCGCGCCCTCGACGGGGACGTCGGCGACCAGCAGCCGGATGGAGTTGGTGCCGCAGTCGATGGCGGCGACCCGGGTCATCGGACGTCCTCCGGGTCCTGGGGGGACGGCTGGGCGCACGGTCCGGCGGCCCACCACTCCCCCATCTCCGCGACGGCACGGTCGCCGATCGGGTTCACCCCGGGACCGGCGGCCAGAGCGTGGCCGGCCAGGGCGTGCAGGCACTTGACCCGGTCGGGCATGCCGCCGGCGCTGGCCCGGGTGGGCAGCACGTCACGGGAGTCGCGGGTGGCCAGGAAGGACTCGTGCGCCGCCCGGTAGCCCGCCGCGAGCTCCGGGTCGGTGGCCAGCTCCGCCTGCCAGTCCCGCATCCGGCCGGCCGACTCCAGCCGGCTGGCGGCCGCGGTCGCCCGCGGGCAGGTCAGGTAGTAGAGCGTGGGGAACGGGGTGCCGTCCTCCAGCCGGGGCGCGGTCTCCACGACGTCGGGCTGGCCGCAGGGGCAGCGGTGCGCGACGCCGACCAGCGCGCGCGGCGGCCGGCCCAGCTGACGGGCGATGACGGCGCGCTCGGCGTCGGTGACCGACGGCGAGACCGGCGCGGGGTCGGGACTGTGCACGTCCCTAGTCTGCGGGAGGGCCCGGATCGGTCTCCGAGGGGTTGCCGTCGGCTGCGGCGATCGAGCCGAGCAGCCCCTCGTACCAGGGCACGGGCGCGTTCCGCGCGGTGCTGCCGGCCGGGTCCTGGGCGGTGTCCCCGGGGTCGCCGGCGTCCCCGACGACGACCAGCCGGTCGCCGGGCAGCACCATGGTGAGCCGCTCCCGGGCCTGCTGGGCGATGTAGGCCGGATCGGCCTGCCGGTCCAGCTGGGCCTGCAGGTCGGCGGCGCGCTGGTCGAGCGCCTGCTGCTCGGCGGCCAGCTCGGCGAGCTCCTGCCGCCCGGCCACGTACTGGCGCAGCGGCCCGGCCAGGGTCAGCGCCAGCAGCAGCACCAGCGCCCCCAGCAGCACGGCCCGGCCGGTGAACCGCGGGCCGCGCCGAGGGGTGGTGCTGCGCGCCGGTCGCCGGGTGGTGCGGCGACCCGGCCGGTTGTCGGCCGCACCGCGGGCACCGGCCCGCACCGGCCGCGACGAGCTCCGGCGGCGGGTGCCACCGGGCCGGGCGCGGCGGGTGCGGGCGGTGCTCACGTCGTGCCCGGGCTCAGCTGCGGGCAGCCAGGCGCGGGAACGCGGCGGCGCCGGCGTAGCGCGCGGCGTCGTCCAGCTCCTCCTCGATCCGGAGCAGCTGGTTGTACTTGGCCACGCGCTCGCTGCGGGCCGGGGCACCGGTCTTGATCTGCCCGCAGTCGGTGGCGACGGCGAGGTCGGCGATCGTGGTGTCCTCGGTCTCGCCCGAGCGGTGGCTCATCATCGACCGGTAGCCGCCCCGGTGGGCCATGTTGACCGCGTCCAGGGTCTCGGTGAGCGTGCCGATCTGGTTCACCTTCACCAGCAGCGCGTTCGCCGCACCCCGGGCGATGCCGTCGGCGAGCCGGGTGGGGTTGGTGACGAAGAGGTCGTCGCCGACGATCTGGACGCGGTCGCCCAGCGCCTCGGTCATCGACACCCAGCCGTCCCAGTCCTCCTCGGAGAGCGGGTCCTCGATGGAGACGATCGGGTAGGCGTCGACCAGCCCGCGGTAGTACTCGATCAGGTCGTCGGAGCTGAGGGTCTTCCCCTCGAAGGCGTAGCCGGCGTCGCTGTGGAACTCGGTCGCCGCGACGTCCAGGGCGAAGGCGATGTCGGTGCCGACGGTGTAGCCGGCGGCCTGCACGGCCTCGACGATCAGGTCCAGGGCGTCCCGGTTGCTGGGCAGCGACGGGGCGAACCCGCCCTCGTCACCCAGACCGGTGGCCAGGCCGCGCTTCTTCAGCACCGACTTGAGGGCGTGGTAGGTCTCGGTGCCGACCTGCAGCGCCTCGGCGAAGGTCGCCGCGCCGATCGGGGCGATCATGAACTCCTGGACGTCGACGTTGCTGTCGGCGTGGGCGCCACCGTTGAGGATGTTCATCATCGGCACCGGGAGCAGGTGCGCCGAGGGGCCGCCGACGTAGCGGAACAGCGGCAGGCCGGCGGACTCCGCAGCGGCCTTGGCGACGGCGAGGGAGACGCCGAGGATCGCGTTGGCGCCGAGCCGGGACTTGTCGGGCGTGCCGTCGAGGTCGATCAGCCGCTGGTCGACCATCCGCTGCTCGGCGGCGTCGTACCCGACGAGCTCCGGGCCGATCACGTCCAGGACGCCGTCGACGGCCTGGGTCACGCCCTTGCCGCCGTAGCGGGTCCCGCCGTCCCGGAGCTCCACCGCCTCGAAGGCGCCGGTCGAGGCGCCGCTGGGCACGGCTGCCCGGGTGATCGTCCCGTCGTCGAGTGCCACCTCGACCTCGACGGTGGGGTTTCCGCGCGAGTCGAGGATCTCCCGCGCGCCTACTGCATCGATGCTGGCCACGGGCTGCAGCCTAGCCAGCTCCCGGGGCGCTGCGGCACACCCGCGCCGGGAGCAGCCGGGCAGACCGTCGGCGGACGCCTGGGACGATGGCCGGCGATGACTCCCCCGACCCCGCCCCGTCGGCACCGGCGCGCCGTCCGGCAGCTCCTCCTCGGGCTGGCCCCGGTGCTGCTGGTCGGGGTCGTCGTGCTGGTCGCGCTGGCGCTGCGGCTGTCCGACGTGCAGGCACCGCTGGCCGCCGCCGACCGCACCGCGACCGCGACGGTCACCGCGGCCGGGACCGCGCCCGAGGGCCGTGGGCTGGACGTCGCCTTCCGCGACGACTCCGGCCGGGAGCGGACCGGCACCCTGGAGCTGGACCAGCCGCTCGACGTGCCGGTCGGCGCCGAGCTGACGGTGCAGTACCCCTCGACTGCCCCCGCGGACGACCCGGTCCGGGTGCACACCGACGGGGACGCCGCGCACGCCGCGGTCGGGGACGTCGTCTTCGGCCTGGTCGCCGTGGTCGTGGTGCTGCTCGCCGTCGCCGCGCTGACCCAAGCCCGCCTGCTCACCCGGCCGCGGCTGCGGTCGCGGCCCGTCACCGCGGTGACCGCCACCCACGTCGTGGTGAACCTCGGTCTGCTGGTGCGCAGCTGGCTGGAGCTGGAGACGCCGGCCGGGCGGCGCTGGCTGCCCGTCCACTGGGCACCGGAGCTGGACCGGCTGCCCCCGGCCACCCGGGTCGAGGTGCGCGGGGACCCGGCCCGCGGCCGGTTGGTGCTGCCGGTGCTCGACGGTGCGGAGGTGTGGCCCTCGGGTCGGCTGCGCAGCCAGGAGCCGCGCGGGGAGATGCGGCAGGCGCCCGTCGTCCCCGACGCCGTCGAGGTGGGGATGGCCCGGCAGGCGCGGGCGGACGGCGTCGTGCCCTTCCTCGCCCCGGTGCTGGGCCTGCTGTGGGCCTACGTCGACAGCAGCGGCCTGGCGGGCTTCGTCGTGGCGACCGCGCTGTCGGCGGCGGTGCTGTTCTGGGTGCCCCAGTTGCTGGGCTCGGACCCGCAGGCCACCCGCCAGGGCTGAACGTCAGGCGAGTGGCTGCTCCCGGGACTCCTCGTCGAGCCGGGCCCGCTCGGCCAGCTCCGCCTCGCTGGGCCCGGTGAAGGCCCGGGAGCGTTCCCGCGCCTGCTCGCTCCCGGTGAACAGGCCGGCCTGCGCACCGGTCGGCCGGACGCCGTCGTCGACCGCGGCCGGTCGGCGCGGCGGCGCGACGTCCGGGCCGGCGACGCCCTCGTTGCGCACCTTCGGCAGCGCGGTGGGGTGCTCGCGCTGCAGCCACACCACCAGGCCCTCGCGCACGTGGCAGCGCAGGTCGAACAGGGTGGGGCCGTCCTTGGCGCTGACCAGCACCCGGACCCGCACCACGGCGCCGACGGCATCGGTCACCTGCAGCACCACGACCCGCTCGTCCCACAGCTCGTTGCCCACCACGAGCCGGTCGAGCTCGGCGCGCATCTCCTCCAGGGGCACCGTCCAGTCCACGTCCAGCTCGACCGACCCCAGGACGGCGGACTCCTTGCGGGTCCAGTTCTAGAAGGGCGTCGTGGTGAAGTGGGTGGAGGGCAGCACCAGCCGCCGGTCGTCCCAGACGTGCACCACGACGTAGGTCAGCGTGATCTCCTCGATCCGGCCCCACTCGTCCTCGACCACGACGACGTCGTCGACCCGGATGGCGTCGGTGAACGCCAGCTGCATCCCGGCGAACACGTTGGCCAGCGAGGTCTGGGCGGCGAGCCCGGCCACCACCGACAGCACCCCGGCGCTGGCCAGGATGCTGGTGCCGGCCGCCCGGGCCGCGGGGAAGGTCAGCAGCATGCCGGCGATCGCCAGCACCGCGATCACCGCCACGGTCAGTCGGCGGATCAGCGTGACCTGGGTGCGCACCCGCCGGGCGTGCCGGTTGTCGTCGACGTCGACGTCGTAGCGGGCCAGCGCCAGGTCCTCGACGACGAACGCGGCGACCGCGATCAGCCAGGCCACCACCCCGATGAGGACCAGCCCGAGGACCCGGACGACGACGTCGCGCCAGTCGCCCACCCCGGGCGCGGCGTCCAGCACCAGGGTGACCGCGAGCAGCACGAGGAGCACCCGCAGCGGCCGGCGCCCCCGCCGGGACAGGTCGGCCGCGACCGGCGAGGGCCCGGCGAAGCGGCGCACCAGCGCGCCGATGGCGACGGCGACCAGCCAGGCCACCAGCGCGGCACCGACGACCACCAGCAGCAGCAGCCAGGTGCTCCGGGGCAGCGCCGCGGTGACGACGTCGGCGGCGGCGAACGGGTGCAGGGGTGTCATCGGCACGCGGCGGGAGCTCCTTCGTCGACGGGGCGGGCGACCGGGCACCTCCTCGGCCGGTCGCCGTCCACGCTAGGGGCCGGGACGGGCACCGGCGTCGGGCGATGACCCGGACGGGGCAGGTCAGCCGTCGGCGCGGGCGTGCGCGGCGACGTCGAGCTCGTCGGCGTAGCGGCGGACGGCGGTGCGCAGCGCGTCCTCGGCGTCCCATCCGCGCTGCCGGGCGGCGACGACCAGCCCGAGCAGCTGCTCCCCCAGCTCGGCCGGGTCGGCGGCGGTCAGCTCGGCGGCCGGTGGGGTGGGCAGCCCGGCCCGCGCGGCCCGCCCGGCCAGGGCCGCGCCCCACGAGCCGGCCGGCTGCGAGCGGGACACCCCCTCGGTCGGCGAGCGGCGCTGTTTCTCGGTCGCCTTGATCTCGTCCCAGCCACGCTCCACGGCGGCGACGTCGCGCGGCCCGGCGTCGGCGAACACGTGCGGGTGCCGGCGGACCAGCTTGTCGACCAGGTCACCGGCCACGTCGTCGACGTCGAACCGCCGGCCGGGCTCCGCCTCGGCGGCGACCCGGGCGTGGAAGGCGACCTGGAGCAGCACGTCGCCCAGCTCTTCGCGCATCGCCACGGGGTCGTCGTCGACGATCGCGTCGTAGGCCTCGTGCGCCTCCTCCAGCAGGTAGCCGCGGAGCGTGGCGTGGGTCTGCTCGGCGTCCCAGGGGCAGCCGCCGGGTGAGCGCAGCCGGTCCATCACGCCGACGACGTCCAGCAGCCGCGCGCCGGGCGGCTCCGGCGCACCCTCGACCCGCGGGACGTCCTCCCAACCGGCGGCCTCCTCGGGGGCGGCCAGCAGGACGGCGCCGGGGCCTGCCGCGGCGGCCGCGGCCGGGTCGGCGACGTCGGTCACCGCGATCCCCCCCGCCCGCAGCGCCGCGGCGGTGGCGGCGGCGCCGGGCAGCGCGAGGACGGCGGGGGCGGCGGTGACCGCCCGCCAGCCGGCGGCGGCGAGCAGTCCGGGCAGGCGGGGGCTGACGGTGACGAGGAGCGCGACGGGCACCCGGTCAGTCTCCGGCAAGCCCCGCGGCGTCCTCGCCGGCGTCCTCGAGGAGCCGCACCACCCCGTCGTCCGCGGCGACCACCTGCCCGCCCTCCAGGGTGCCGAAGCGGGGGTTGACCACCAGGTCGAGGTCGTCCCGCACCCGGGCCACCAGTGCGGCGCCGGCCTCCGCCGCCTCGGCGGCAGCCTGGTCGGCCAGCTGCGGGCGCAGCTGCTCGAACGTCGGGACGGCGACGTCGCGGACGAAGCCGACCACCACCCCGCCGGCCTCCGGCAGCGCCAGGGTGAAGCCCTGTCCGGGGGGTGTGGCCGCGATCGGCTCGGCCAGCACCGCCGGCAGGTCCGCCGGTGCCCGGGGCTCGATCTGCGGCAGCGTGTTCGGCCCGGCGTACTGGGCGGCGACGGCCGGGTAGCCGGCCGGGTCGGCGGTCAGCTGGGACAGCACGGCGTCGGCGGTGGCCTGGTCGGGCACCGTCACCAGGCCGAGCCCGACCTGCGCGAGGCCGGGGGCAACCTGCTCGTAGCGCTCGCGCAGCGCCGCCTCGGAGGGCTCGACCAGCCCGGCGGCGACCGCGGCGCGCTGGCGGACCAGCTGCTGGCGGACGTTCTCCACCACGTCGGCCTCACTGGCGCCCTGCTGCTGGGCCACCTGGGCGAAGACCACCTCCGGGTCGGCGCCACCGAGCAGCTCGACGATCCGCGTCCGCACGTCGGCGTCGGACACCTCGACACCCCAGCGCCGGGCCACCTCGTCGTGCAGCTCCTCGCCCACCCGCAGGCTCAGCACCTGGCGGGTGAAGCCCACCTCGTCACCGGCGGCGTACGCGGCGATGTCGGGGTCGGCGAGCCGGGTGTCGACCGCCTCGTCCAGCTCGGCGACGGTCACCTGCTCGTCACCGACGTAGGCGGCGACGTCCGGGTCGGTGCGGCACCCGGCCAGGCTCCCCACGCCGGCGGCACCCACGAGCAGGACGGCGAGGAGTCTGCGGCGCGGCACGGCGCGAGCGTGCCACACCCGGTGTGACCCACGCCGCACCCCGCCGCGTCCAGCGTGCGCGGGGAGGTCAGGAGGCGACGGCGACGGGCTGTTCGAGGACCGAGGTCAGCAGCGCGTGCAGCTTCTCCAGCAGGGCGACGTCCCGCAGCGGCGTCCGCCGGTCCGGGCCCACCGGCACCTTGATCGACACGGTGCGCACCGCCTCCTTGTACGTGGCCCCCTCTGCCAGGCGGGACAGCTTCATCACCTGGGACTCGCGCAGGTCCACCGGCCCGACCCGGACGTTGCGCCCCTGCATCGACACCTCGGTGACCCCGAGGTGGCGCATGGCCGCACGGAAGCGGGCCACCGCCAGCAGGTTGAGCACCGGGGCCGGGGCCGCGCCGTAGCGGTCGGTGAGCTCGTCGAGCACGGCCTGCGCCTGGTCGTCGTCCTGGACGCTCGCGACCTTGCGGTAGGCCTCCATCCGCAGCCGCTCGCCGGGCACGTAGTCGTGCGGCAGGTGCGCGTCGACCGGCAGGTCGACCCGGACCTCGGCGGGCTCCACGGCCGGGGACTCCCCCGTCGCCTGGGCCCGGTAGTCGCTGACCGCCTCGCCGACCAACCGGACGTAGAGGTCGAACCCGACCCCGGCGATGTGCCCGGACTGCTCCCCGCCCAGCAGGTTGCCCGAGCCGCGGATCTCCAGGTCCTTCATCGCCACCGCCATGCCGGCCCCGAGGTCGGTGTTGTGCGCGATGGTGGTCAGCCGGTCGACCGAGGTCTCGGTGAGCGGCCGGGACGGGTCGTAGGTGAAGTAGGCGTAGGCCCGCTCCCGGCCACGGCCGACCCGGCCGCGGATCTGGTGCAGCTGGGAGAGGCCGAAGGTGTCGGCCCGGTCGACGATCAGGGTGTTGGCGTTGGGGATGTCCAGCCCGGACTCGACGATCGTGGTCGCGACCAGGACGTCGTACTCCTTCTCCCAGAAGCCGACCATGATCCGCTCGAGCTCGTGCTCCTTCATCTGGCCGTGGCCGACCGCCACCCGGGCCTCGGGCACCAGGTTGCGGATCTTCGCCGCCGCCTTGTCGATCGACTGCACCCGGTTGTGGATCACGAACACCTGGCCGTCGCGGAGCAGCTCGCGGCGGATCGCTGCGGCCATCTGCTTGTCCTCCCAGGCGCCGACGTAGGTCAGCACCGGGTGCCGCTCCTCCGGCGGCGTGAGGATCGTGGACATCTCGCGGATGCCGGTGAGGCTCATCTCCAGGGTGCGCGGGATCGGGGTGGCCGACATCGACAGCACGTCGACCGCCGTCCGCACGCTCTTCAGGTACTCCTTGTGCTCGACGCCGAAGCGCTGCTCCTCGTCGACGATGACCAGCCCCAGGTCCTTGAACCGGGTGGTGGGCTGCAGCAGCCGGTGGGTGCCGACCAGGACGTCGATCTCGCCGTCGGCCAGCTTGCGCAGCACCTCGTCGGACTCGGTCTTCGACTGGAACCGGGACAGCACCGCCACGGTCACCGGGAACTGGGCGAACCGCTCGGAGAAGGTCTTGAAGTGCTGGTTGGCCAGCAGCGTCGTCGGCACCAGGATGCCGACCTGCTTGCCGTCCTGCACCGCCTTGAACGCCGCCCGCACCGCGATCTCGGTCTTCCCGTAGCCGACGTCGCCGCAGATGATCCGGTCCATCGGCACCGGCTGGGACATGTCCGCCTTGACCTCGTCGATCGCGGCCAGCTGGTCGGGCGTCTCCTGGAACGGGAAGGCGTCCTCCAGCTCGCGCTGCCAGACGGTGTCCGGCCCGAAGGCGTGGCCCTTGCTCGCCATCCGGGCCGAGTACAGCCGGATGAGCTCCGCGGCGATCTGCTTGACCGCCTTGCGGGCCTGGTTCTTCGTCTTCTGCCAGTCCGCGCCGCCGAGCTTGGACAGCGCGGGCGCCTCGCCGCCGACGTAGCGGGTCAGCTGGTCCAGGGAGTCGGTGGGCACGAACAGCCGGTCCGGCGGCTGGTTCCGCTTGCCCGGCGCGTACTCGACGATCAGGTAGTCGCGCTGCCCGCCGTGCACGGTGCGGCTGACCATCTCCACGTAGCGGCCGACGCCGTGCTGCTCGTGCACCACCAGGTCGCCCGGCTGCAGCTGCACCAGGTCGACGGCGTTGCGCCGGCGGGCCGGCATCTTGGTGGCGTCCTTCATCGAGGTGCCGCGCTGGCCGGTGAGGTCGCCCTCGGTGACCAGCGCCAGGCCCACGGCCGGGAAGGTGAAGCCGGCGTCCAGGTTGCCCTGGGTGATCAGCGTCGGCCCCGCGGCGGGCGCGGTGTCTATGCCGGGCACCAGCCGGGCGCCCAGGTCGGCCTCGGTGAGCTGGTCGGCCGCGCGCTGGGCCGGTCCGGGGCCGGCGAAGGTCAGCGCGACCCGCCAGCCGTCGCGGCCCCAGCTGCGCAGCTGGTCGAAGGCGCGCGCCTGGTCGCCGTGGAAGCGTTCCACCCCGGTGGCGTCCAGGGTGACGTGCTGCTCGTCGTCGGGCTGGAGCGTGAAGGCGCCCGTCGTCCACCAGGGCAGGCCCCGGGCCCGGGCGGCGTCCTGCACGTCGGCGAGGTCCCGGAAGGAGGAGGCGCCCAGGTCGATCGGCGCCTGGCCGGCCTCGGCCGCGGTCTGCCAGGAGGCGGCGAGGAACTCCTCGGCGGTGCGCACCAGGTCCGCGGACCGGCTGCGCACCCGCTCGGGGTCGCAGACCAGCACGTGCGTGCCCGGGGCCACCAGGTCGGTCAGCAGCTGCATCTGGTGACCACCGATGAGCGCCGGGATCAGCGACTCCATGCCCTCGACGGCGATGCCCTCGGCCAGCTTGCCGGCCACCTCGGCCAGCTCCGGGTGGTCGACCCCCAGCTGGACGGCGCGGGCCCGGACGTCGGCGGTGAGCAGCAGCTCACGGCACGGCGGGGCCCACAGCCGGTCGGGCCGCTCGTCCAGCGAACGCTGGTCGGCGGCGGAGAAGTACCGCAGCTCGTCGACCTCGTCGCCCCAGAACTCGACCCGGACCGGGTGCGGCTCGGTGGGCGGGAAGACGTCGAGCAGGCCGCCGCGGACGGCGAACTCCCCGCGCTTCTCGACCAGCTCCACCCGGGTGTAGGCCGCCTCCGCCAGCGCCAGCGAGACCGCCTCGAGCTCGGCGCTCTGGCCCGGCGCCAGCTCCACCGGCACCAGGTCGCCCAGCCCGGGGGCCAGCGGCTGCAGCACGCTGCGCACCGGGGCGACCAGCACGTCGACCGTGCCGTTCTCCCCGGGGTGGGTCAGGTCGCGCAGCACGGCCAGCCGGCGGCCGACGGTGTCCGCGCGGGGGCTGAGCCGCTCGTGCGGCAGCGTCTCCCAGGCCGGGAACACCTCCACCCGCCGGTCGGGGAGGAAGCAGCGCAGCACCGCCGCCAGCGCGTCGGCGTCCCGCTCCCCCGCGGTGACCACCAGCACCGGCACGTCCGCGCCGGGCGCCCGGGCCGCCAGCGCGGCGGCCACCAGCGGCTGGACCGACGGCGGGGCGGTGACGGCCAGGTCGGCCGCGCCCGCCCTGCCCACCACCGAGGCAACGCCGGCGTCGGACAGGACGACGTCGAGCACGCCGCGCAAGCTCACGGGGGTCACTCCTGGTTCCGGGGGGCCGCACCCAGCGCGCCGGGTGCGCACGGGGGCCCTGTTCCCAGGTTAGTCCGCGTACTCGGGGTGCCGCGCGTCCCGGGACGGGCGACCGGACGCCGACGCCTCTCCCGGGCTCAGGAGCTGCGCATGCCGTTCCACGTGCGCACGTGGTGCCGGACCAGTTTGGCCAGCAGGTGCCCGCCGCGGTGCCCGGGCCCGATGTAGCAGCGCGGGATCGTGAACCTGTCCAGGGGGGAGTAGTCACCGATGACGCAGGCGTGGTCGTAGCCCGCCGCGCGAACGGCCTCCGCCGCGGCCGGACCCGCGCTGCCGTAGGGGTAGCAGAACCCGGTGACCTCGGCCTGGACCAGGTCTTCGAGCACCCGCTTGCTGCCCACGGTCTCCTCGTGGAGCGTGCGGGCGTCAGCAGTGCCGAGCCGGACGTGGCCGAGCGTGTGGCTGCCGATCTCGTGCCCGGCTGCGGCGACCGTGCGGACGTCGGCGGCGTCCAGCAGCGGGAACTGCGGACCGGTGTCCCAGTCGTTGGTGCCGCCCAGCCGGCCGGCGACGACGTAGACGGTCCCGGCCACGTCGTGGCGCGCGAGGACCGGCGCGGCGTGCTCGACGAAGTCCCGGTAGCCGTCGTCGAAGGTGAGGCCCACCAGCCCGGCGGACTCTCCCCGCGCGTGCGCCTCGACCAGGGTCGCGAGCGGCACACCACGCAACCCGAGCCGGCGCAGCAGCCGCAGGTGCCGGTCCAGGTGGTCGGGGTGCACCCGCAGCCGGAACGGGTCGGGCTCGGTCAACGGGCTGATCGAGTGGTACATCAGCACGGGGGGCAGCGGGAGGCGCGCGGAGGCAGGCGGTGCGCCGGCGCGCAGGCGGTCGGCCGCGGTCATCGGCCGACGCCGACCCGGCGGACCGGCGACGTGTCGCGTTCCGCCTGCCGGCTCTGAACCTCGATCACAGACAGGGCGCGGCGGAGGATCGTGCTGGAGGTGTGCGCCGTGTAAGGGAAGTAGCGCACCTCCACACCGACCGCGGCGAAGTCCGACTCCAGCCGACGTCCCTTCTCGGTGCCACGCCAGTCGTCGCCCTTGAAGATCACGTCGAAGCCGACCTCGCGCCAGGTGTCCAGCTTCTCGGGGAGCACCTCGGGGTGCACCCCGTCGACCATGCTCAGGTTGCGCACGATCTCCATCCGCTCGGTGAGCGGGACCACGGGGGCACGGCCCTTGGTCAGCACCAGCATCTCGTCGGAGACGACGCCGGCGATGAGCCGGTCGCAGTGCGCCGCAGCGTGCTTGAGGATGTTGAGGTGCCCGATGTGGAAGAGGTCGTAGGCACCCGGTGCGTAGCCGATGACAGTCACTGTGTTCCCCCTAGGTGATGGCGAGGACGACGCTACGGCGCGGCGAGCGCGGAGAGTGACGATTGCCAGGGTGGTTCACCCGGTCGGGGAGCGAGCTTCCCCCGATCGCGCAGCGGCGTCCTGACGGTCTGCAGGACGCTCGGCCCACGGCCGTCGACCCGTCGCCGAGCACGGCTCCGAGTCAGCCGCCGAAGGCCCGCACCAACCGGCCGATCGCCTCGTCGACCTCGGACATCGCCGTCTCGTAGGCCTTGCCGTCGCGCCCGTAGGGGTCGGCGATGTCGTCCTCCGGGCCGGCGGTGCGCCGGCCCCGGAACCGCGGCGCCGCCCGGACGAGCGCCGTCCACCGCTGCACGTCCGCACCGTCCAGCGCGGGGTCCAGGTCGACCACCGCCAGCTCCGCGAGCTCGACGAACTCACGCAGCGTGAAGGTGCGGCGTACCGCTGAGGGCTCCGCCGTGACCACCCGGGCCCGCTGGTCGCGGGTCATGGTGAGCACCAGGTCCGACTGTCGGACGATCGAGGGGGTGAGCTGGCGGGCGCGGGAGCCGGGCGACGGGACGTCGAGCAACTCGGCCATCGGCGCCGCCATCGGCTCCCCCACCCGGGCGTGCAAACCCGCGCTGGAGGCGGCCACGCCCGGGGTGTCCCGCCAGGCAGCGGTGAGCAGCGCCTCCGCCGCCGGGGAACGGCAGATGTTGCCGGTGCAGACCACCAGCACGGCCCACGGCCGGGGCGGGGCGGTCATCGGGCGCTGCGGCTCGGCACCCCGCGCGGCGCCGGCACCTCGTCGCGCGCCAGAACTCGGGTGGGCGACGCCTGCCGGGCCGCGGCGCTCGGCGGGACGGCCCGGGGACGGCGCCGCCAGGGCCGCCGGCGGGCCTGGCCCGGCAGCCGATCGGTCCGGTAGTCGTAGGCGGAGTCCTCGCGGTCCACCATGTTCAGCACGATCCCGAGCTGGTGCGCACCGACCTGGGTCAGTCCGGTCAGCGCCTCTGCCAGCTGGTGCCGGCGCACCAGCCGGGCATTGGCGACCACGAGGGTGCCGTCGACCAGCCGCGACAGGATCGCCGCGTCTGCCACGGGCAGCAGCGGCGGTGTGTCGATGACGACGAAGTCCCAGGCCGCCCGCTGCTGGGTCAGGAACCGGCCCATCGCCGGGGAGCTGAGCAGCTCACCGGGGTTCGGCGGGCAGGGCCCGGAGGCCAGGACCTGCAGCCCCGAGCTGCCCCAGTCCTGGACGACGTCCGCCAGCTCGGCCCCGCCCCGCAGCACGGTGGTCAGCCCGGCTGCGCCTTCCAGGCCCAGCACGGCCGCCTGGGTCGGACGGCGGAGGTCGGCGTCGACGAGGAGCACCCGGGCCCCGCCTTCGGCGAGCGCCGCTGCGAGGTTGGCGGTCACGGTGGACTTGCCCTCGCCGGGCACCGAGGAGGTCACCGCGATGACCGAGAGCCGTCGGTCACCGGGCTCCCGCTCGGCGGACACCTCGAGGAAGCCCAGGTTGGTGCGCAGCTGTCGGTAGAACTCCGCCTGCGGGTCCAGCGGAGCGGCCTCGACGACGACCGGCCGACCGTCCCCGGCGCGACGCCGGCCGATCAGCCCGAGCACCGGCAGCGGGGTCACCCGGGCCAGCGTGGCGACGTCCCGCACCCGGTTGTCGAGCGCCTCACGGGCGAAGGCGCAGCCGATGCCGAGCAGCAGCCCGACCAGCAGCCCGACCACGAGGGTGAGGACCACCTGCGGGGTGGCGGCGGAGGCCGGGGCCTCGGCGGGCGTCACGGTCGTCGCCTCGATGTTCGGTTCGCCGTCCGCGCCGTTGGGGGCCAGCGCCTCCACCTGGCGGCCGAGGGACTCGGCGACGGCGTTGGCGATCCGCGCCGCGCCGACCGCGGACCCGTCGGTCGCCGTGACCTCGACCAGCACCGTGTCGGTCGGGGCCTGCGCTGAGACCCGGGTCGCCAGGGCCGTGGCGGTGGTGCCCAGGTCCAGCTCGTCGACGACCGACTGCAGCACGGCCGGTGTCGTCGCGAGGGCGGCGAAGGAGGTGACCTGGTTCTGCGCATAGGTGGAGCCCTGCACCAGGTCGCTGGCCGAGCCGCCGAAGTCCAGGGAGAAGAAGACGCTGGCGCTGGCCCGGTAGGTGGGCGCCGAGGTGGACACCAGAGCTGCCGCGACCAGCACCCCGGCGAGCGACAGTCCGACCACCCAGCGCCAGCGCCTGCGTGCGGTGTCGATGTTCGCGCGGAGCCCCATCGCCGTCCTCTCTCGGTGGTGTCCGGGCCGACCGCCGTCCGCACCCGGACGGCGATCGGTCCCGCCCCGAGGCAGCGGCGCCCCGTGCAGCCAGTCTCACCGACCCGTCGGCCTCCGGTGGCCGGCCGGCGGGTGCCCCCACCCGAACGGGTCACGGCTGCCCCCGATCTGCCCGCGCAGGGGCGGTCTCCGGCCGCTGAGCAGGCACGATGGGCGCAACCCGATCGAGGAGACCGCCCCGTGGACCCCAGCGACCACCTCGCTGCCGTACTGCGGCGCTGGCACTGGGTGGCTGCCGCAGGACTGGTCGGCGCCCTGCTGTCGGTCGCCGTGGCGATGACCGCTGCCCCGCGGTTCGAGGCCCGGACGGTGCTCTTCGTGGGAGTGACCCGGGCCGTCGACAGCGGTGACCTCGCGACGGGATCCCTGGTCCGCCAGGAGGTGCTGCCCTCCCTGGTCCAGCTCACCCGCTCCGCCATCGTCCTGCAGCCGGTGATCGCAGAGCTCGACCTGCCGACGACGCCGGGAGCGCTCGCCCGGGACGTCTCGGTGACCGTCCCCGAGGACGCGGCGACCCTCACGGTCACGGTCTCCGCCGGCGACCCCGGGACCGCTCGCCGGGTCACCGCGGCCGTCGGGGCCTCACTCCAGGCGGCGGCGAGCGAGCTGACCGGCGGGAGCGGTCCCGCGGGCACGCTCTCCCTCACCACCGTCACGCCGGCCGTCGAGCCGCGGTTCGCCTCCTCCCCGGACACCAGGTACCGCGCCGCCCTCGGCCTGCTGGCCGGCAGCACGGCCGCCACCCTGGCCATCGGCCTCGGCTCGCTCGCCCGTCGCCCGGTCCGCGGACCGGGCGACCTGGGCCCGGTGCCCGTGCTGGGCCGGCTCGGTCACCGCAGGCGCCGTCCCTCCGCCGCGTCGGCGGCGCGGCGGCAGCGCGAGGTCGAGCGCCTCGGCTGGCTGGTGTCCGCCCCGCTGCCCCCCGGCGCCCGGTTGCTGGTCGCCGGCACCGCACGACCAGGTCCGGTGCACTCCGCTGCTCGAGGGCTGGCCGCTGAACTCGTGGCGGCGGGGGTGCCGGCCGTTGCCGCCGACGGTCCGGGCGATCTGGCCGGGGCAACCGCAGCGGACGCCGTCGTCGTCCTGCTCGACGTCCGCCAGGCCTCCCGCGATCGGTTCGACGAGGTCGCCGACCGGGTCGGCCGCTCCCCGGCCCGGCTGCTCGGCGTCGTCCTCGACGAGCTGCCCGGCCGCACACCCGGGCAGCTCGGCCGGCTCTGGGACGTGCTGCGCCCCGGCCCGGTCTGGCGCGCCGGTGGCGGCGGGCCGTCGACCGGGACGGCGTTCGCCCGGGCGACCGCCGTGGGCGCGCTGGCGCTGTGCGGACTCGATCCCGCGCTGCCCACCGGGGTCACGATGAGCTTCCTGGTCACCCTGCTGCTGCTGCCGGTCTGGCTGCCTGCGCTGCGGCAGTACCGGGGGGCCACCGCGCTGGGCGGGCTCACGCTGGTCGCCGTCGCCTCCGGTGCCCTGCTGGCCGCCCGGTCATCCCTCGACCACGCGATCGACGGCCGCGAGGCGCTGATCAGCTCGACGATGGTCCTCGGCGCCGCCGGCACGATCGGCCTCGTGGCCTGGGCCCGGACGGTCCTCCCACTGCCCTGGCTGGGCGCCGCGTTCGGCAGCGGCATGCTCGCCTCCGGGCTCGCCCGCGCGGCCGAGTCCCCCAACGCCTGGAAGTTCGAGCTCGCCCTCCCGCTGACCATCCTGGTGCTCTCCCTGGCCCTCGCCTCCGGGCGGCACGCGCTCGGCCTGGCCGGGCTACTCGTGCTGGCCGCCGTCGACATCACCCACGATGCCCGCAGCGCCTTCGCCTTCTGCGCGGCCGCGATGGCGCTGGTGGCCTGGCAGCTGCGCACCGACCGGCCGCCGGGCGCACCCGGACGCGCGGGCCGTCCGGTGCTCACCGCCGTCGCGCTGACCGTGCTGGGCGTGGGCGGCTACCAGGTGGCCACGCGGCTGCTCACCTCGGGCGCGCTCGGCGCCGAGGTGCAGGCCCGCTCGGTCACCCAGGTGCAGGAGAGCGGCTCGCTGCTGATCGGTGGGCGACCGGAGTGGACCGGCACCTGGGCGCTGATGCGCGACGAGCCGCTCGGCTTCGGGCTGGGCGTCGTCCCGACCGGCGGGGACGTGCTCACCGTCAAGGAGGGGTTCGCCGTGGCGCACGTCCCCAGCGCCGACAACTACATCGAGAACTACCTCCTGGCCGGCCGGTTCGAGCTGCACTCCATCGTCGCCGACCTGTGGACCAACCTCGGCGTCCCCGGCCTCCTCCTCGGGCTCGCCCTGGGGGTCGCGGTCGTCGCCGGCCTGACCGTCGCCCTCAGCCGCCGCCGGGCACCGGCGCTGCTGTGCTTCCTGGCCCTGCTCAGCCTGTGGGACCTGGCCTTCGGCCCGCTCCCCTCCAACATCCCCGAGGTGGCACTGACCGTGGGACTCCTCCTCCTGCCCGCCGTCGACCGCGCCCGGCCGCCGTCCCGTGAACCGGCCGGTGCCGCCGCCACGCCGCGGCCCGTCCTCGCGGCGGCACGCGCGTGACCAGCACCGGGCGACTCGTGGTCGCCTTCCCCGAGGGCCGCGGTGTCGCCCGCTGGGCGGAGCGGGACCGGGAGAGCCCCGTCCCCGGCGACTGGCCCTACGGGCTGGAGCACCTGCGCAGCGGCGACCGGGACGCCGAGGCGCTCGACCTGCCCGGACCCTCCCGCTGGCAGCGCGGGCTGCTCCGGCTGGGCCTGCCGGCGACCCGTCGCCGGGGGACGGCCGAGGTGGCCCTGAGCTGGGACGAGGTGACCGCCGCGCACCTGCTGGCCAGGCGCCCCGGCCGCCGGCTGTTCAGCGGGGTCATCTGGGCCACCGACCAGCTCGCGTGCGACCCGGCCTCCGCCGTCCTGGCCCGGCAGCGCCGGGTGCTGCGCGCGCTGGACGGGCTGTGGTGCCTCAGCCGCCCGCAGGTCGACGCGGTGCGCGACTGGATCGGCGCCGACGGCCCACCGGTGCACTTCCTCCCGTTCGGGATCGACGAGCAGTTCTACCGCTCGGACGCCCCGCCTCCCGCCGTGCCCCGCGTGGTCAGCGTGGGCGGGGACCGGGACCGGGACCCGGCCACCCTGTTCGCCGCGCTGGAGCTCGTCCGTCGCAGCCGGCCGGACGTGGAGTGCATCGTGCAGTCCCGCAGCACGCTGACCCCGCCGGCCGGCGTCCGGAAGGTCGACTTCATCCCGCACGCCCAGGCCCGCGACCTGTACGCCTCGGCCAGCCTGGTCGCCGTGGCCACGCGACCCAACCTGCACGCGTCGGGCATGACCGTCGCCCTGGAGGGGATGTCGGTCGGCCGCCCGGTCGTCGCCTGCGCCACGCCGGGGATGGCGGACTACGTACGTGACGGCGTGACCGGCCTCCTGGTGACACCGCAGCGCCCCGAGGAGATGGCCGCTGCCGTGCTCGAGCTGCTGGAGGACCGGGAGCGGGCCGCCGAGATGGGTCGGGCGGCGCGCCGGCGCGTGCTGGCCGGGTTCACCACCACGACGATGTGCCGCCACCTCACCGACCTGGTGGGCTGATCCGTGCCCCGACCCACCGGACACCCGCACGGGCGGGCCGGTCGCTCAGTCGCCGGTGAGCCAGCGGTCGGCGGCGAGCCGGCCGTCCACGGCCGGCAGGTCGGCCAGCACGGAGGCCGTGGAGCGCCCGGCCACCAGTGCACCGGCGAGCGCCGCAGCGACCTCGGCGGGCGACGCCCCGGGGGGCAGCACGGTGTGCCCGTGTTCGGACAGCCAGCTGCGCAGACCGGTCTCCTCGGTGGCGACCACCGCGACCCCGTGGGCCAGGGCCTCCACCAGCGGCAGGCCCACCTGCTCACGCCAGGTCGGCCGCGGCTGGGAGAGCAGCACCAGCACCGCCACCCGGCGCAGGGCCGCGTGCACCTCGGGACGCGGCGGGTCCACGACCAGCCGGACCCGGTCGTCGGCTCCCGCCAGCTCCCGGACCGCCGGCTCCAGCGGGCCCTTGCCGACGACGGTGATCCGCGCCGAGGGGTGCGCGCGGACGACGTGCGGCCAGGCCGCCAGCAGCAGCGGCACACCCTTGCGCTCGTCGAGGGCACCGAGGAACAGCACCTCGTCGGGCTCCCGGTCCGCCGCGGTGCAGCCGCACGGTGCCGGGAGCGCCGGCACGAGCCGCGTCGCCGTGCCGGCCAGCCGGTGCCCCAGGACGGACTCGTACAGCGCCTGCGCGTCGGCGGTGCCGAAGGCCAGCCGGTCCAGTCGACCGGCCACGAACCGGGACGCGCGCACCTCCGCCCAGCGGCGCACCCGGCTGCGCAGCCGTCCGCCCGGGGGCGGGCCGGTGAAGGGGTCCCGGTTCTCGATCGCGTAGCTGACCACCCGCACCGGTCGACGTCGCACGGCCGCCGCCGCACGCACCGTGAGGACCGCCAGCGCCGAGCGAGCCAGC
Source organism: Modestobacter sp. KNN46-3 (assembly GCF_011039295.1). Taxonomy (NCBI): domain Bacteria; kingdom Bacillati; phylum Actinomycetota; class Actinomycetes; order Geodermatophilales; family Geodermatophilaceae; genus Modestobacter; species Modestobacter sp. KNN46-3. The sequence goes on from NZ_JAAKGN010000021.1 coordinate 20,313, forward strand.
CCCGACTGCATGAGCGGCTCGTTGACCTCGAGGACCGACACCCGCGAGCGCGCCAGCGTGACCGCCATGGACAACGCGCCACCGGGCACCAGGTCGAGGCCCTGCGCGAGCCCGGCGTCGAAGTCGTAGCGCCGGGTGCGGAACACGATGGTCGCCGGCACCTGCTCGTGCGCCCGTTCCAGGTGCGCCGTCCGGATGCTCTCGTACAGCCGGACGCAGTCGTACCGGGCCCGTCTCACGATCCGGGACACTATCGCCCTGGGCTGCACCCGCTCGCGCAGCCCAGCAGACAAGAGGAGCCCCACGCGTGACCCGTCCCCTGGTCGTGCTGCAGTCCTTCCCGACCCCACGGCCGACGACCAACCCGTACCTGGTCCTCCTCGCTGCCAGCATCACCGCCCAGCCCGGCGCCCGGCTGCGCACCTTCAGCTGGCGACGTGCGCTGCTGTCCCGGTACGACGTCTTCCACGTGCACTGGCCCGAGATCCTGGTGTCGGGCCACTCGCCGCTGAAGAAGGCCGTGCGCCAACTGCTGTTCGTGCTCCTGCTCCTGCGGCTGCGTCTGCTCCGCACCCCGCTGGTCCGCACCCTGCACAACCTCCACCTGCCGGAGGGGATCTCGCGTCGGGAGGTGGTGCTGCTGCGGCTGGCCGAGCGCTGGACGACGCTGTGGGTCAAGCTCAACGCGACCACGCCGGCCCCACCGGGGACCCGTTCGGTCACCATCGTCCACGGCCACTACCGGGACTGGTTCCTCCGCCACCCGGAGCCGGCGCCGCAGCCCGGCCACCTCGCCTTCGTCGGCCTGGTGCGCCGCTACAAGGGCGTGACCGGCCTGCTCGACGCGTTCGCGGAGACCACCACCGGACAACCGGGGTGGACGCTGCGGGTGGCCGGCCGGCCCTCGACCGACGAGCTGGCCGCCGAGCTGCACGAGGCCGCGGCCGCCGATCCCCGGGTCTCGCTCCACCTGGAGTTCCTCGACGACGCCGAGATGGTCCAGGAGATCGGCCGGGCCGAGCTCGTCGTGCTGCCCTACCGGGAGATGCACAACTCCGGTGGTGCACTGGCCGCCCTCTCCCTCGACCGCCCGGTCCTGGTCCCGGACAACGAGGTCAACCGCCTGCTCGCCGATGAGGTCGGCCCCGGCTGGGTCTTCCGCTACGACGGTCCGCTGACCGGGGAGGACCTGGTCGCCGCCGTCACCGCCCGGCGGGCAGGTGGTGCAGCAGCGCGCCCCGACCTCAGCGCGCGTGAGTGGTCGGCCGCCGGCCGTGCCCACCTGGACGCCTACCGCACCGCCCGGGCCGCCCGGTCCCGCCGCTGACCAGCGGTCAGACCGGTCGCGGCCGGCCGTACTCCTGGTAGACGTGCCCGGCCGCCCCGGCCACCATCCCGGCGCCGCGGGCCGCAGTGCGCAGGCCGCGGGCGCGGTGCCGGACCGATCCGGTCACCGCACCCAGCGCCCACCGGCCCAGGCCGGCCGTCAGCCGCGGCAGGCCCCCGCCGGTGCAGCTCAGTCGGACCCGCAGCCGGGCGGCCGCGGACCCGGCCAGCGCCAGGTGCACCCGACTGACCGAGTTGCCGGAGCTGAACGCCCGGCGCAGCACCCAGCTGCGGGTGGCCCGGTCCACCGGGACGACGTCGGTCACCACGGCCTCGTCGCACCAGACCATGGTCAGGCCACGCTGGGCGATGCCGCGCGTGAAGAGCGTGTCCTCTCCCCCGCTGGCGCCGAAGGCCACGTCGAACCGCAGACCCGTGGGTCGGAGCTGCCGGAGGTCGAGCAGCAGGTTGTTGGTGGCCGCCACGTCGATCGGGGTCCCGGTCGGGAGGCGCCGACGGACGAAGAAGCCGCCCTCGACGAGCCAGGGGTCCACCGGTCCGCTGAAGTCCGACACCACTGCGCCGGCGACCGCGGCAGCCCCGGTGCGCCGGTGCGTGCCCAGCAGCTGGGCCAGCCAGTCGTCCCGCGGGCGTTCGTCGTCGTCGATGAAGACCAGCACGTCCCGGTCGTGCGCCTCGGCCAGCACCCGGTTGCGGGCGGCGGCGATGCCGGGCTCGGGTTCGAGCACGTAGCGCACCACGGGGCAGCCGGCCGCGGCGACCACCGCACGCCCACTGCCCGCGGGGTCGTTGTCGACGACGAGGACCTCGGCCCGGTGGCCCGTCGCCGCGGCCCGGGCGGCCTGCTCGGCGAGCATCGGGAGCAGCGCGGCCAGGTCGGCCGGCCGACGGAACGTCAGCACCCCGATGGTGACGGTGCGCGGAGCCGCCGTGCTCATCGCCGGCGCCCGGCCTGCCCGAGCTGGGCTGCGATCTGGCGGCGGTAGCGCTCGGGGGCGAAGCGCAGTCGGGCCTCGGCGGAGTCGGCGACCGCGCGGCCGGCCCACCCGTCCCACTCCGCGACCACGCCCTGCACCGCGTCGGCCAGTGCGGCCGGGTCGTCGGGCGTCACGACCTGCACCGAGGTGAAGCCGGCGACGGCTTCCCGGAGGCCGTCCTGCGCGCTGACGACCAGCGGACGCGCGGCGAGCACGGCCTCCGCGGCCGTGTTGCCGAAGGACTCGTCGAGCACCGAGGGCACGAGCACGACGTCGGCAGCGGCGAGCTGGGGCCAGACGTCGGCGGAGAAGCCCCGGAGGTGCACCCGGTCGCCGAGCCCGGCCCGCTCGACCGTGGCGCGGAGCTCCTCCTCGAACCACTCGTAGCCGGGGAACACGGAGCCGACCAGGTCCAGGCAGGCGTCCACGCCTCTGGCCCGCAGCAGTTCCACGGCCGCGACCGCCACCTGAGGTCCCTTGCGCGGTGACAGCCGGCCGATGAACAGCAGGCGCACCGGGCCGACCAGGGTGGTCCGCGGCGGCAACGGCTCAGCCGGCCCGGGGACGCCGTTGTGCACGACGACCGCGCGGCCACGCACCCACGGCACGACCTCCTCCAGCACCCGCCGGGTCACGTCGCTGTTGACCACGACCTGATCGGCGAACGTCACCGGCAGGCTCAGCAACCGCCGCACCGGCAACGGCACCGAGCGCTCGGCCTCGTGCACGTGACAGGTCACCCGACGGCGCAGCAGCCGGGCGAGGGCGATCCAGGAGGGCAGGGTCAGCGTGTTGACGTAGACCCGGTCCGCGGCCCGGATCAGCCGCACCGCCGGCCACAGCCCGGCCACGGCGTCCCGACCGAGCCGCCAGGCGCCTGCCGGTCGCAGGGCGTCCTTGCGCAGCACCGGCATCCGACAGGTCACCACCTGGGCGCCACGGTCGGTGAGCTGCCGGACCAGCGGACCGTCGCCGGGCACGACCACGGTCACCGCCCGGCCGACCGCCAGCAGGCCGATCACCGACTCCAGGAGGACGCGGTCCGCCCCATAGAGCTCCGCTCCCGGGGTCACCACCAGGACCGGCAGCCGGCGGGCGCGACGCGCGGCCGGGGCCGGCCGGAGGAGGGTCACGGCAGCCAGGCCGACCCCGGCCAGCGCCCCGCGCAGCGCAGCCGTCGCCGGCCGCGGGGACTCGACCAGCTGGCGCCGGCCGCCGCGCAGCAGGATCTCCCAGCTGACCCGCGGCGTCGCCAGCAGCCAGCGGAGCACGGCGGCGCGACCGAGGTTGCGCACCGCGAACAGCAACCGGTTCCGACAGTTCCACCGGTAGTAGGCCGGTGACTTGCCCCGTCCTCGCTGTCCGTCCTGCGTGCCGCCCTCGTCGTGCACGGCCACCAGGTCCTCCCGGAGCACCAGCGAAGCGCCCGCCTCCAGGCAGCGGTGGCTGAGGTCGACGTCCTCCCAGTACAGGAAGTAGGACTCGGCGAAGCCCCCCACCCGCTCGAACAGGCCTGCGTGCACGATCAGGCAGGCGGCCGTGAGCCAGGGACGGGCACCGGGCACCGGCGGGGCGTCGGGCTGCCAGTCCACCCCGCGGGCGGCGCCGCGGATGCGGCCATCGGCCTCGTGCCACCACGAACCGCGGAACACCACCGCGCCGGTCGAGTCGAGGAGCCGCGGGCTGATCAGGGCCATCGGCTCACGGAGACTGTGCACCCGGAGTTCCTCCAGCACCGGCAGTGTGACCACGGCATCGGGGTTGAGGAAGAGGAAGGTGCTGCAGCCCAGTCGGCGTGCCGCTGCGGCGCCGGCGTTGCACGCCGGACCGAAGCCGCGGTTGTCCGGCAGCGCGACCAGCTCCCACCCGTGCCGGGTGGTGAGCGCCCGTACGGCCTCGGCCTCAGCGGCTGAGGAGTGGTTGTCCACGATGACGACGCGGACCGGCCGACCGGTCAGGTCCAGGGCACCCAGGTTGGCGTCGATGAGGGCGGCCGAGGCGTAGTTCACGACGACGACGCCCAGCACGCCGGCCGCACCCGGGGAGCCGGTCATCGGGCGCCCGCCACGTACGGCGCGGGCTCCGCCTGGGCAGCGGCCAGCCGACGACGGACGTACACCAGCGTGCCCAGCACCTGGAACAGCAGCACGCCGACGACCGACCCGACCACCGGCCCGACCGCCCCCCACCAGGAGGCGAAGACCCAGGACAGCCCGAGGTTCACCGGGAGCATCGCGACGATCATGTAGGCCTGGTAGCGCAGACCCGGCGCGTCGGTCAGGAACATGCCCATCGGGTACTTGACGGCCTGCAGCACCATCAGCACACCGAAGGCGATCACCAGCGCCGGCCCCAGGGTGATCACCCCGCCAGAGGCCAGGTCGGCGAGCCACGGCGAGGCCACCGCCACGACCAGGGTCATGACTGCCGCCAGGGCGCCGAACGCGGCGGCCATCGGCAACGGGGAGCTCTCCGCCCCGCGAGCACGCGCCCGCGCGAAGACCGGCCAGAGCGTGAAGCCGGCCGCGTTCACGACCGCCCAGATCGGCGTGAACATCTGCGATGCGAGGTTGTACTCCCCCAGCTCACCCGGACCGACGAGGTGGCTCAGCACGAGCCGGTCGGTCTGCATCGCCAGCGGCAGGGCGATCATCTGGACCAGCATCGGCCAGGCGACGTCGAAGACCCGGGCGCCACGGACAGAGCGCAGCCGGAACACGTCGCGCAGGGCGCGGCCCAGCGTCGGCCGCAGCTGCCTCGCCGCGATGACCGTGCAGACCACGGACAGGGCGAGGGTGACGGCGAACGGCACCGCGGCGATCAGCGAGCCGCCTGGCACCCCGGTGGCGAGGAAGAGGACCAGCGTCCCGAGCACCAGGGGGGTCTGCAGGCCGAGGACGGCGATCGCCACGTGGTTGCGGCCGAGCCCGGCCAGCACCCGCTGGCCGATGCCCACGGGCAGTCCCACGGCGATCAGCACGACGCAGGCCATGGCCACCAGCGGACCCGACCCCGGCAGGAGCCCCGAGCCGAGCAGGACCGGCCAGAGGCCCGCTGCGGTGATGCCGACCGCCACGGCGGTGAGCACCGCCGCCGAGCAGAGCAGGATGCGGACGGCGGTGACCACGACCCGCCGGAGGTGGTCGTCGGCGCGGACGTCGGGGGACGCGGCGACGGCGTTGACCACAGCGGCGGCCATGCCGAGGTCGGCGAAGGGCAGCAGGGTGCCGATGCCGACCAGCAGGCCGTACTGGGCGAAGGCCGCCAGGCCGTAGTTGTCGATGACCAGCCGGGTCACCAGGATGCCGAGCACCGCCGAGACCGGCAGCACCAGCATCCGCACACCGCCGCTGCGGAAGACCCCGCGCCAGACCGCCCGGGTGTCCTGCTCCGCCGAGGGCGCCCGTTCCGCTGTCCGTGGCGTCGGTGCGGCGACCGCGCTCACGCCGGTCCTCGCCCTTGGTGGCCCGCCGTGCCTGCCGGCCACGACGCGTCTCCGGACGGCGGGGAGGCATGGCGGCGGCGCACCGGACCAGCGTGCCACCGGGAGGACCGCCCGGCGGACGGCCACGGCCGGCGGCCACCCCAAGGGGTGACCGCCGGCCGTGGGCGGTGCAGCGGGGCCGAGTCAGCCCTGGGGCCGGGTGCCGGCTGCACCGGCCCAAACGTCGTCGACGCCCAGGGTGACCGGGACCTTCGTGGCCGAGCCGGACACGTAGGCCGCCACCCCGATGCCGCCGGCGCGCTGCAGGGCCTCGGTGGTGTCGGTCGCGGTGACCTGCCAGTCCGTCGGCTCGGGCGAGCCCTCGGTCCACGCCATCGCCTTCAGCGTGGTGGTGCCCACCCCGCTCGTGTCGAAGCGCACGTGCAGCACCGTCCCCGGGCTGTACGTCACGCCCGGCAGCGTCATTGCCCGCAGCGTGGTCTCGGCCCCGGACACCGCTCGCTGCAGCGACAACTGGACCCGGCCGTCGGGGGCGTAGCGGACCATCGCCCGGTAGTTGCTGTTGCCGACGTGCCGGGAGAGCACGTAGGCGTAGGTCCCGCCGCCGGTCGCCGCCGTGTCCAGCGAGAGGGACACCTCCACGGCCGTGTCGGTCTCCGACACCGCGTTCATCGTCGCCCAGGTCGACGACCCGGGGGTCGTCACCACCAACCGGCCGACGCCTTCGGAGACCGACGACGACGCCGCCGGGACCGACCATGGACCACCCGCGTCGGCCTCGCCCAGCCCGGCGGTCGAGGTCCGCTCGAAGGTGTCGAGAGCGAACGGCGCGCCGAGCTCCGGCTCCGGCTCGGGCTGCGGCTCGGGCTGCGGCTCGGGCTCGGGCTGCGGCTCGGGCTCGGGCTGCGGCTCGGGCTCCGGCTGCGGCTCGGGCTCGGGCTGCGGGGCCGGCTCCTGGGTCACCGGTGCCGTGACCGTCACCGGCTGGGTCACCGAGTGGGTGGCACCCGCGTCATCGGTGATCGTCAGGGTGACCTGGTAGGTGCCGGCTGCGACGTAGGTGTGCCCGGCGGTCGAGCCCGAGCCGGTCGCTCCGTCCCCGAACGCCCAGTCCCAGCGGACGACCGTGCCGTCGGCGTCGGTCGAGCGCGAACCGTCCACGGCGACCGTGAGGTCGGTGGGCACGGCGTCGAAGACGGCCGTCGGCTCGGCGTTCACCGGCTGCGCACCGTCCGGCGACGGCACCGTGCCCGCGTTGCCCACCCACACGTCGTCGAGGTCGAGCACGACCGGGGTGGCCGTGGCCGAACCGGAGACGTAGGCCGCCACCCCGACCGATCCCGACCGCTGCAGGGCCTCGGTGCCGTCGGTCGCGGTGACCTGCCAGTCCGCCGGCTCCGGGGTCCCGTCGACCCAGCCCTTGGCCTGCAGCGTGGTGCTGCCGGTCCCGCTGGTGTCGAAGCGCACCTGCAGCACGGTGCCCGGCGTGTAGGTGATCCCCGGCAGCGTCACGGTGCGCAGCGAGGTGTCCGCACCGTTCACCGCCCGGGCCACCGACAGCTGCACCCGGCCGTCGTTGACGAACCGCACCATCGCCCGGTAGTCGCTGTTCCCCACGTGGCGGGACAGCAGGTAGACGTAGGTCCCGCCACCGGTGGGCATCGAGTCCAGCGCCAGCGACATCTGCATCGCCACGTCGGTCTGGGACACCGCTCCCAGCGTCGCCCAGGTCGAGGACCCGGCGGACTTGACCGTCAGGTGACCCGTTCCCGCCGACACCGACGAGGACGCCGCCGGGACCGACCAAGCCCCACCGAGGTCGGCCGTCCCCAGCCCGGTCGCCGCCGAACGCTCGAAGGCGTCACGCGCGTGGACCGTCGGGGGCACCGGTGCAGCCACCGTGACCGTCTCCTCGGCGCTCGCCGTGGCGCCATCGTCGTCGGTCACCGTGAGCGTCACCGGGTAGCTGCCGGCCTCGGCGTAGGTGTGCGAGGCCGTGGCACCGGCGCCGGTGGAGCCGTCCCCGAAGTCCCAGTCCCAGCCGACGACCGTGCCGTCGTCGTCCCGGGAGGACGACGCGTCCAGCGACACCTCGAGCCCGGACACCTGCGAGGTGAAGGCCCCCGACGGCGGCGTGTTGGGCACCGGAGCGGTGACGGTCACCGAGCCGGCGCGCTGGGCGGTCGCCCCGTCGTCATCGGTCACCGTGAGGGTGACGGGGTAGGTGCCGGCCGCCGCGTACGTGTGGGCCACCGTCGCCCCGGTCACGCTGACGCCCTCGCCCAGGTCCCACGTGTAGGACGCGATGGTGCCGTCGGGGTCCGTGGAGCCCGACGCGTCGAAGGTCGCGGTCAGGTCCGCCGTGGTGCTGGTGAAGGACGCCGTCGGGGCGACGTTCGTGGTCTCCCCGGTGGACCCCAGCGTGAAGTGGTTCCGGACCCGGTCCGCGGTCAGCGCCGTCGGGTAGACGGCGACCTCGTCGAGCCGGCCGTTGAGGTACTGCGCCGTGTTGTTCCAGGTGCTGTCCCCACCGGCCCGCCAGTAGCCGCTGTAGCTCTGCGCGGAGGTGACGTCGCCACGGGAGGCGGCCAGCTCGCCGTCGACGTACACGGCCATGCCGGCCTTGCCCAGCGTCGCGACCACGTGGTGCCACTGACCGTCGTTGTACCCGGCCTTGCTGTTGACGGTCCGCTGGGCACCCGGGTACACCCCGAAGTACACCCGTCCGGAGCCGTCCAGGAAGACGTGCCGGTCGTAGCTGGTGCTGTTCCCGGTGTTCCTGTTGCCGAAGCCGACGAGCTTGCCGCCGCTCCTGGACGTGGTCTGGAACCAGGTCTCGATGCTGAAGGTCTGCGGGCCGGGGACCCGGGTCTGGGTGGCGAGCAGTCCGGTGCTCGTGCCGCTGAAGCGCGCGGCGGTGTCGGCATCGTTCTCGATCGCACCCGCCTGCGCGAGCGTCACCCCGCTGCCCAGTGTCGCGTCCATCGCACTGGCGTGGTCGTAGGCGGTGGAGCCCGAGGGCTCGCCGACCGGCCAGTGGTGCTGGGCGCCGTCGGCGAGCACGGTGTCGGCGTAGGGACGGCGCACCGCCGTGCCTGCTGCGACCTCGACGCTCGTCCAGGCGGTCGTCACCTGGTTGCCGGCCGGGTCGGTGACGGTGATCCGGTACCTGTGCGTCCCGGCGCTGAGCCCGGTGTCGGTGTAGGCCAGGGTCGGCCGCAGCCAGAACGTGCTGGCCTGCACCACCTCTCGCACCGGGGTGCTGGTGTCGCCGTCCCGGTACACCCGGTAGGTGAGGTTCTCGTTGTCCATGTCCCACGTGGTCTGCCAGCCGACGCGGGCGGTGCCCGGGCCGAGCGAGGTCACCGTGGGGATGAGCTGCTCGTTGCCACGGGGGCCGACCTCGTTCGGTGCGATCTCCGGGACGGCGAAGCGCACGAGCCCCTGCTGGGCGATCCCGTTGACCGTCGGGAACTCACCGGCGTAGACGACGTACTGGCTGTTCCCCGCGACGCTCCACGGGCCCTGGTTCTGCCCCGTGTAGGTGCCCATGGCCAGGTCGGGGAACCAGGTGAGCAGGCTCGGGGCCGGCTGCCCGGTGAAGTTGCCCGTCTCGGTGCCGACGGTCCCGGTCGCCGCCTTGCTGAACGCGATGGCCCGGTAGAAGCTCTGCGGGTCGGACTCGGGGAACCCGCCGATGTTGCTGCAGGCGTGCGGGTGACCGGCGATGTAGGAAGCGGTGCCCGAGGCCCACACGGAGTACGTGTCGCCGCGGCAGTCGTTGATCCACCGCACTGCGCCGGTGTCCGCGTCGGCGGCGACGACCCCCTCCAGGTTCCCCCGGCCGAAGGTGTAGCCGGCGGCGTAGACGGTGTCGCTGTCGACCGACAGGCTCATAATCGCCGCGGTGCTGCCGGTGTTGTCGACCACGGTGCCAGCGGCGAAGGGGAGCGCGGCACCGGTCGTGCCGTGGACCGCGCCGAGCCCCTGGGCCCGGGAGCCGGCCAGCGTGTCGAACGACCCGCCGACGACGACGCCGGGACCGCTCGGGGCCACGGCGAGGGCGTTCACCTGGCCGTTGGCTACGGGCGCCCAGGGCAGCAGCGCACCCGTCGGGTAGGAGAAGGCGGCCAGCCGGGTGCGGGCCGCGGAGCCCACGGACTCGAAGGTGCCGCCCACGTAGACGGTGGTGTCCGTCGCGGTGATGGCCCGGACCTGCGAGGGGAAGCCGGGCCGAAACGTGGTGTCCAGCGCACCGGTCGCGGTGTCGTAGGCCGCGAAGCGGTACCGCGGCTGGCCGTCGGCGGCGGTGAAGTCGCCGCCCACGAAGATGCGCGAGCCGTCGGGGGACGCCACCACGACCCGGGCCTGCGCGTTCAGGTCGGGCGCGAAGCTGGTGATCAGCTCACCGGTGCGGACGTCGTAGGCGAGCAGGTTGTTGCGGACGGTCTCCTGGGTGCCGCGGGGCGCGCCCGCGGGTCGGACGGACGTGAACTTGCCGGCGGCGTAGACGGTGTTCCCGACCACCACCTGCGACCAGACCACCCCGTCGATCTGCACGGTGGGCAGGGGGTCAGCGGTGACCGTCGCCGGCGTGGCCGGGTCCGCCGGGTCCAGCGGCGCCGAGTCCGCGTGCGCCGTGCCGGCGAGCAGTCCGCCGAGGGCCCCCGCGAGCAGGAGCAGACTGAGCAGCGAGGCCAGGATCGCCCTGGACGCCACCATCCGTGCAGACATCGTTTCCCCGCTCGTCCGATCGCTTGCCCGGCCAGTCATCCGGCCGACGTTCGGACACTAAGCGTGACGAAGTGCGGGATGACATCCCCCGTACCGGTGACGCAGCGTGCTCAACGGGTGAACGCGAGCCTCTTCATCACGCTGTGTCAGCGCCGGATCACGCGTGTGTGCGCCCGTGCGGCTCCACCACGCACCAGGCCCCCTCGACCGCAGGGGCGGTCGAGGGGGCCTGGCTGGACGGAGGACGTGGCGGGACGTCAGCTGGCCGCGCCGGTGAACACCGCGTAGGAGGCACCGGGAGCGTGCCCGACCTGCACCGTGACCGAGTCCCGGTCGCCGGTCGCCAGGGTGAAGACGTACACGCCGTCGGCACTCGCCCCCGGCCGGAGGGTCCCGGAGAAGGGCTCTTGCGAGGGGTCCTCGAGCGGTGAGGCCGGCGTCGCCTCCGGGCCGTGGAACAGGTTCACCACCACGGCGTCGAGCGACACGTCCGCCGACGAGTCGTTGGTGACCCGGACGGTCACCCGGACGGCCGGACCGGCGATGTTGCCCGGCCCGGTGGCCTGACCGTCGATGCCCTCGATCGAGGCGACCTCGATGGTCAGACCGTCCACGGGGACCGGCTCCTCCAGCGCGACCGCCGGCAGGTCCGGGGGGAGCTCCTGCGCGATCGTCACCGGGTCCGCAGCCGAGGCCGGGGGCCCACCGGCCGGAGCGGCCGTGTCGCTGGACGGGGCGCTCGGGTCGGTGGCGCCGGACGCCGGATCGGTGGCGCCGGGAGCCGGGCCGGCGGTCGTCGCGGCGGTGCTGCCGGCCACCGGCGACGTCACGTCACCCGGTGCCCTGCGGTCACCGAGCGCCAGGAACGCCGATGCGACCGCCACGACCACGACCAGGGCCGCCAGGAGGGACCAGGTCCGCCGCCGCGACCAGCGTGCGGCCCCGGAGGGGACGTCGGTGTTCACGCGCTCAACCTGCCCATCTCTCGATACCACTTGACCGACGCGACGGCGAGGTAGCCGGCCGTGCCGAGGAACATCAGTCCGTAGGCCGCCAGGAACACCTGCGGCGCACCGAGCAGGACGAACACCAGGCACAGCAGGCCGTAGTCGGTCGGCAGCACCAGGAGGGAGCGCAGCACGCTCGGCCGCTGCCCGGACGTCCGCGCAGCCCGGCTGGTCCCGCCGTGGGCGGCACGCAGTGCGTCGTTCAGCAGGGTGACGAAGAAGTGGACGACGTCGACCACGGAGAACGCCAAGGGCAGCAGCAGCCACACGGCGTCCACCGTCTCGGAGCGGTAGAGGCCGATCAGCAACGCGAGGTGCAGGCTGGCGATCTTGAGCGCGTCCACCATGTGGTCCAGCCACTCCCCGGCCGGGGAGCCACCGCCCCGCAGCCGGGCCAGCTGGCCGTCGGCGGAGTCGAAGGCGTACCCGAGCACCAGCAGCAGCGCGACCGTCAGGCCCATCGGCCAGGACGGCGGCACCAGGGCGAGCACGGCGATGCCGGTGAACGTGCACACGGCGCTGATCCCGGTGACCGCGTTCGGGGTGAGCCGGGCGTGGAAGGCCAGGGCCGCGAGCACCCGCCCCAGCCTCCGGTTCACGAACCGGGAGTAGGCGGGGGCGCCCTGCGCGCCCTTCTGCGCGCCGGCCAGCCGGCGGACCGTGTCGGCGACCGTGCCCTCCGGACGGGCCACCGCGGTCGGCACCGTCGTCACGACTGCGCCGTCCGTGCCGACGGGACGTCGCTCGACCCGGCCGCCGCGGGCCGCGCGGCCGGTCGGCCGGGTGCCCGGCGAGGCGCAGGGGCGCTGCCACCCCCAGGGGCGGAGGCGGGCTGGACCAGTGGCCACTCGCTGGTGCGGGTGCCGGCAGCCGGCCCGAGCCGCAGCCGCCGGCCGCTGGGGCGGGTCCGGGGGAACTCCCGGGCGGCCAGCGCGCGGCACAGCTCCTCGTAGCGGGACGCCACGTGGTCCCAGTCGTAGCGGGCGGCGAGCAGCCGTGCCCGCTTGCCCCGGCGGCGGAGCTTCTCGGGCTCGCGCTCGGCCTCGTGCAGTGCGGAGGTGACGTCGTCCGGCGTCCGGAAGTAGCGGCCGCTGGACTCCAGCACCTCCCGGTTGAAGGAGACGTCGTAGGCGATCGTCGCCGCGCCCGCGCCGAGCGCCCGCAGCAGGGAGGGGTTGGTCCCGCCCACGGAGTGCCCGTGCAGGTACGTCGCGCAGTGCACGTACAGCTGGTCGAGGAGCTCCTGGTCCCAGACGCCGCCGAGGAACCGCACCCGGTCGTCGGCGAGCGCGTGCACGCAGCGGGTGTAGTCGTCGGCGTAGGGCGCCGACCCCACCACCACGAGCGGCAGCTCGGCGTCGCTGCGCCGGTAGCCGTCGACGATCACGTCGACGTGGTTCTCCGGCTCGAAGCGGGCGACGACGAGGTGGTAGCCGCCCGGCGTCAGGTCCACGGCCGACAGCCGGTCGGACCCGGCGCCGTCGGTCTTCGGTGCGCCGTAGGCGATCTGCTCGGTCGGGGCCGCGAACTCGTCACGGTAGTAGTCGGCGATGCCCTGCGCGTCGGCGATCAGGGCGTCGGACCAGCGGACCGACAGCGCCTCGACGACGCGGTAGTACCGCTTGCCGATCCCACCCCACTTGGCGCGCTTCCACTCCAGGCCGTCGACGTGGGTGGCCACCGGGATGCAGGCCGCCCGCAGCAGCGGCAGCCAGGGCGCGTTGGCCGCGTTGAACACGATCGCGGCGTCGACCCGGTGGGTGAGCAGGTGCGCGACCGAGAGACCGGTGTGGCTCAGCGTCTCCAGCGACCGGCGGCGCAGCGCCGGCAGGTGCACCAGCCGCATGCCCAGGTGCGTCGCCGGCCGGGGTCCGCCGGTGGTGGTGCGGCAGTAGACGACGACGTCGTGGCCGGCCTCCACCAGGCGCCGGCCGACCTCCTCGACCGCGGTCTCGAAGCCGCCGTACCGCGCCGGCACGCCACGCGTCCCGACCAGGGCGATGCGAAGGGCGCCCGACCTCCTGGGTGGCATGGCCTCTGGCTCCGTTCCTCGGAGTCGGCGCCGGCCTCGGGACGAGGGAGCGGCGACCGACCGACCTGCACGTGCTGGACGAGCCGTGCCGGCCGTCCACCCTCGACCCTCCCCCGATCGCGGAGTGGCGTCGCGCTTCGCAGCAGTGCGGTCACCCGGAGGGAGGACGCCGGTGCTCGTCCGTGGCCGCCCGTTGCGCGGCCGCGGCTCAGTAGGCGCCGGATGCCGAGACGACGGCGCGTGCGGTCTTCCAGAGGATCTGCACGTCCAGGGCGAGCGACCAGTTCTCCACGTAGCGGAGGTCCAGCCGGACGGCCTCCTCCCACGGCAGGTCGCTGCGGCCGGAGATCTGCCACAGCCCGGTCAGGCCCGGCTTCACCAGCAGCCGGCGGCTGACCGAGGTGTCGTAGCGGGCGACCTCGTCGGGCAGCGGCGGACGCGGCCCGACGAGCGACATGCCGCCGGTGAGCACGTTGACCAGCTGGGGCAGCTCGTCGAGGGAGAGCCGGCGCATCCAGCGGCCGACCGGCGTCACCCGCGGGTCCTCCCGGATCTTGAACAGCAGCCCGTCGGCCTCGTTGCCGTCCGACAGGCCGGCGACCTGCTGGTCGGCGCCGACGACCATGCTGCGGAACTTGAGCATCGTGAAGTGCTGGCCACCGAGCCCCACCCGCTGCTGTCGGTAGAGGACCGGCCCGGGACCGGACAGCCGGACCGCGAGGGCGAGCCCGGCCAGGACCGGAGCGAGCAGCAGTAGCGCGACCGAGGCGACCGACCGGTCGAGGGCCGCCTTCAGCACCCGGCGCCAGCCCTCGAACCGGGGCTGCTCCACCGAGAGGAGGGGCAGCCCGTCGAAGGGCCGGATGTGCAGGCGCGGCCCGGCCACCTCGACCAGCCCGGGGGCCACGAGGAGCTCCAGCCCGGTGCCCTCGAGCTGCCAGGACAGGGCGCGCAGGTACTGGGACGCCGTCTCGCTGGCGGAGGTGACGGCGATCGTGTCGGCACCGACCCGGCCGGCGAGCTCGACGACGTCGTCCAGGCCCGCCACCGGCAGGTCGGTCACCCGCGCGACCCGGCTGCGGTCGTCCGGCGTCACGCAGACGCCGACGACGTCCAGTCCGGCGTGCCGGGTGCGGTGCAGCCGGTCGACCAGGTCCAGGACCGCGCCGCCGCGGCCGACGACCACGACGCGCTTGACGCAGCGCCCGGCCATCCGCTGGCGGTGCAGCACGCGCCGGGCGGCGTACCGCTCGACCAGTGTCGCGCCGGTGAGCGCCGGGACGGCGAGGACGACCAGCGCGCGGCTGAGGTCGAGCTGGGCGGCGTAGCTGACGAAGCCCATCCCGGCCAGCAGCAGCAGGCCGGCCCGGCCGACGCGACGGAACTCGTCGCTGCCCACCCCGAACCAGCGTTCCTCGTACGCGCCGGTGACCGCGAGCAGCGCCGGCCAGGCGACGACCAGGCTCAGCCCGGCCCAGAACAGGACGCTGCCCACGACCGGCCCGTCGTGGGCGAGGAGGACCACGGCCGCCGCGGACGCCGCGATCAGCGCCTCACCGAGGACCAGTCCGGCGCGGTGCCGCCGGGCCCAGCGGGCGGTGCCCCGGGCGCGCGCGGTGGTGTCCGGGACGCGCTCGACGGCCACGAGCGACGGGACCGCCGCCGACGACGGGTGACCGACGGTGTCGGTCGGTTCCGCACGTTCGAGCAGCATGGGGCCCCCAGTTCTCCGCAGTGATCACGCACAGTCCGCTGGCGACACGCAGGAGTGGCTGGTGGCCAGGGCAGAGCCCGGACCAGCCGCTGCACTGGTGACGCTCAGCAACCATCACAGGCGGTGACGATCAGGGGCAACGCGGACGGGGGTGCTTCACCCGTTGGGACCGGGACCACGGCCGCGACCACCCGTCCGGGCGACGGTGTGTACCGACGGTGGTCAGCTGCGGGGGTGGACGACGTTCTGCGCGGCCTCCAGGCCGCGCTCGAGCAGCAGCTCGGTGGCGTCGGCGGCCTCGCCGACGAACAGCTCGAGCGTCTTGCGCTCGGTCGCCGAGAAGTCCTTGAGGACGTAGTCGGCGGGGTCCTGCCGTCCGGGTGGGCGGCCGATCCCCGCCCGGACCCGCAGGTAGTCGCGGGTGCCGGTGGAGCGGGAGATGGAGCGCAGGCCGTTGTGCCCGCCCTCGCCGCCACCGCGCTTGAGCCGCACCACCTCGAAGTCGAGGTCGAGCTCGTCGTGCACGACGACCAGGTCGGTGGCGGGCAGGTGGTGGTAGTCGAGCAGCCCGCGGACCGGGCCGCCGGACTCGTTCATGTAGGTCGAGGGCACCGCCAGCACGACTCGCCGGTCGGCGAGCCGGCCCTCACCGGACAGCGACCGGGCGCGGGGCCCCTTGCCGGGTGACAACCGGACGCCGGCCCGGGCGGCCAGCTCGGCCAGCACCATCGCCCCGACGTTGTGCCGGTTGCCGGCGTAGCCGGGGCCGGGGTTGCCCAGCCCGACGACCAGGAACGGTCCCTCCGACACCGGGGGTGCGGGGGCGGGCGCGGGAGACGCCGCAGGGGCGCCGGCGGTGCCGGCGCCCCTGCGGGTCGTGCTCTCGGTCAGCGGACCGGTCAGGCGTCGCTGGACTTCTCGGCGGAGTCCATCGACTCGCCGCTGCCCTGGTCCTGCGGCTCCGGGACGACGTCGCCGTCGGCCTCGGACTCGTCGCGCTCGATGCCGGCCTCGGCCTCGGCCTCTTCCAGCTCGGCCTCCAGCTCGGCGGCGGACGGCGCACCCAGGAAGCCGATGACCAGCGCCTCCGGGTCGGTGATCAGCGTCGCGCCGGCCGGCAGCGGCAGGTCACTGGCGGTGATGCCGTTGCCCGCGGTGCGGCCGGTGATGTCGACCTCGATCGTCTCCGGCAGGTCGGTGGCGTCGGCCTCGACGAGGACGCTGTTCAGCTGGTGGTTGCTGATCGTGTCCGGGGCCGGCTCGCCGACGATCAGGACGCGGACCTCGACGGTGGTCTTCTCACCGCGGCGGACCAGCAGCAGGTCGACGTGCTCGTGGATGCGGGTGATCGGGTCCCGCTGGATCGCCTTGGTCAGCGCCAGCTGGTCCTTGCCGTCCATCTCGATGGTCAGCAGCACGTTGGTGCCGCCGTTGCGCAGGGCCGCGGCGAACTCGCGGGCCGGCAGCGACAGGTGGACGACGTCCTGGCCGTGCCCGTACAGGACGGCGGGGACGCGGCCCTCGCGACGGGTCCGGCGGGCACTGCCCTTGCCGAACTCGGTGCGGGGCTCGGCGGCGAGGCGGAATTCAGCCACGGTGGTGTGCTCCTCAACAGGTGGATCGGGTCTGTGTGCTCAGCGCACGAGCGCGGCACACCCCTGGAGGGCAGACGCACGTCGATCACGGAGTCGGAGAACCGCTCCCTCGCCGGGCAACCAGTCGAGCGTACCTGAGCGCCCGAGGCCGCGAGACAGGGACGCGGCCATGCGCGCCAACGCCACCAGCGGAGGGACCCCGGACCCATCGCCCGAAGGGCGTCTGCCGATCCCGGCGCGGCGCCGAAGGCTCCCGCCGGGACCGGCAGGTGGGTCCGTCCGCGACGCCGGCACGGGGCCCGGAGGGTCCCTGCCGACGACGCGGGAAACGGCTCAACTCACGTCGGGAACGCCTCCTGGCCGCGATGCGGCCCGAAGGGTCGCGATCCTACGAAGCCCCACCGAACAAGCTCGTCACCGAACCGTCCTCGAAGACCTCCTTGATCGCCCGGCCGAGCAGGGGGGCGATGGAGAGCACGGTCAGCTTGTCGAAGCGACGTTCGGCCTCGATGGGGAGCGTGTTGGTGATGATCACCTCGCTGACCCGGCTGTTCTTCAGGCGGTCGACCGCGGGGCCGGAGAGCACCCCGTGGGTGGCGGCGATGATGACGTCGGCGGCGCCGGCCTCGAACAGCGTCTCGGCGGCCTTGGCGATCGTGCCGCCGGTGTCGATCATGTCGTCGACCAGGATGCAGACGCGACCCTCGACGTCACCGACGACCCGGTTGGCGACGACCTCGTTGGGCCGGGTGACGTCGCGGGTCTTGTGGATGAAGGCCAGCGGGGTGCCGCCGAGCTTGTCGCTCCACCGCTCGGACACCCGGACGCGGCCGGAGTCGGGCGAGACGACGGTGAGGTCGCGGTCGCCCCACTTGCACTTGACCTCGTCGATGAGCAGGTCCATGGCGAACAGGTGGTCGACCGGGCCGTCGAAGAAGCCCTGGATCTGCGCGGTGTGCAGGTCGACGGTCATCAGCCGGTCGGCGCCGGCGGTCTTGAACATGTCGGCGACCAGCCGGGCGGAGATCGGTTCGCGGCCGCGGTGCTTCTTGTCCTGCCGGGCGTAGGGGAAGAACGGGGCGACCACGGTGATCCGCTTGGCCGAGGCGCGCTTCAGCGCGTCGACCATGATCAGCTGTTCCATCAGCCAGGTGTTGATGGGTGCGGTGTGGCTCTGCACCACGAAGGCGTCGCAGCCGCGCACCGACTCCTCGAACCGCACGAACAGCTCACCGTTGGCGAACTCGTAGGAGGAGGTGGGGGTGGGGGTGACGCCGAGGTGCCCGGCGATCTCCATCGTCAGCTCGGGGTAGGCCCGGCCGGAGAAGAGCATCAGGCTCTTGTTGGTGGTCTGCCTGATCGCGCTCATGATCGCCCCTGCTGGTCGTCGTCCGTCGCGGCCGGGGGCCGGTCCGCGGACTCGGTGGTTCGGGTGTCGGTGACTGCGGCCGCTGCGTCGTCAGCCGCTGCTGCGGCCTCTGCGCCGGGCGTGCCCGGACGGCGCCGCGCCACCCAGCCTCCCACATTGCGCTGGCGTGCCCGGGCGACGGCCATCGCCCCAGGCGGGACGTCGGTGGTGATCACGGACCCGGCGGCGGTGTAGGCCCCGTCGCCCACGGTGACCGGCGCCACGAGCATGGTGTCCGAGCCGATCCGCACGTGGTCACCCACCGTGGTGCGGTGCTTGGCGACGCCGTCGTAGTTGACGAACACCGTCGCCGCGCCGATGTTGCTGTGCTCGCCGATGGTCGCGTCGCCGACGTAGGACAGGTGGGGCACCTTGGACCCCTCGCCGACCTGGACGTTCTTCGTCTCGACGTAGGCGCCCACCTTTGCCCCGCGGCCCAGCCGGGTGCCCGGGCGGAGGTAGCTGAACGGGCCGACGGTCGCCGCCGGGCCGATCTCGGCCAGCTGGACGTGTGACCGGACGACCGACGCCCCCTCCCCCACCTCGGTGTCGACCAACGTGCTGTCCGGGCCGACGACCGCGCCGGCACCGACGGTGGTCGCGCCGAGCAGTTGCGTCCCGGGGTGCAGGACGACCTCCGCCGCCACCTCCACGGTCACGTCGACCCAGGTGGTCTGCGGGTCCACCACGACCACGCCGGCCCGCATGAGGTCGTCGAGGACCCGGTCGTTCATCGTGCGGCGCCGGGCGGCCAGCTCGCGCTGGTCGTTGCAGCCGAGGGTGTCGTCGGGGTCGGCCGCGCGGTGCCCGCCGACCGGGGCGCCGTCGGCCACCAGCAGGCCGAGGACGTCGGTCAGGTACTGCTCGCCCTGGTCGTTGGCGGCCCCGACCCTGGTCAGCGCCTCCCGGACGGCGGCGGCGTCGCCGACGTACACCCCGGCGTTGACCTCCCGGATCGCACGCTGGGTGTCGTCGGCGTCCCGCTCCTCGACGATCGCCCGCACCGCGCCGCCGGCGTCCCGGACGATCCGCCCGAGGCCGGTCGGGTCGGCCACCTCGGCGGTGAGCACGGTGAGCACGTCGCCGGCCTGCTGGTGCGCCCGGACCAGGGCGGTCAGCGTCTCCTCGCGCAGCAGCGGCGCGTCCCCGTTGAGGATCAGCACCGCACCGGTCACCTCCGTGAGCGCGTCCAGCGCGACCGCCGCCGCGTGCCCGGAGCCCAGCTGCTCCTCCTGCACGACCGGCAGCGCCCCCGGCGCGACCGCGCTGAGGTGCTCGGCCACCGCCTCCCGACCGGATCCGACGACGACGACGGTCTGGGCGGCCCGCAGCGGGGCGGCCGCCGCCAGCACGTGCCCCAGCAGCGAGCGGCCACCGATCGGGTGCAGCACCTTGGGCATGCGCGAGCGCATCCGCGTGCCCTGCCCGGCGGCGAGGACGACGACGGCGCCGACGGCGCCGTCCGTGGTGGGGGTGTCCTGCAGGGTCACGGAACGAACTCCTCGCGATGGCGACGGTTGGCGGCGCGCGTCGGCGCTGACTGGCTGGGGGACTCGGACTCGAACCGAGACTGCACGGCTCCAAAGGCCGGCGGGCTGCCGATTACCCCATCCCCCATCAACCGGCCCGCCGGGGCAGAACCGCGGCGGCCCACCCTGAGCCTAGGGCCGACGTCGGGAGCGGGCACCCAGGCCCGCCCTCCGGGACGTCGGACGGTGGCCGGACGGACCCGGTCGGGCGGGGATCAGCCCACCAGGCGGGCGCCGTGGACCGGGCCGTGCACGGCCCGCACGGTCCGGAACACCCCGGCACCGGCGAGCTCATCGGCCAGCCGGACGGCGCCGTCCTCGTCCTCGGCCAACGCGGCCACCGTCGGGCCGGAGCCGCTGACCAGCGCCGCCCGGGCCCCGGCCTCGGTCGCGACCCGCATCGCCCGGTCCAGCTCCGGGCGCAGCCGGAGCGCCGGCGCCTGGAGGTCGTTGTGCAGCGCGGCCGCCAGCGCCGACGCCGGACCGCTGTGCAGCGCGGCGAGCACCGGCCCGGTGGCGGCCATCAGCCCGCCGTCCGGCAGGGTCCCGGCTGCCCGCTGGGCGTCCAGCTCGCCGTACACGGTGGGGGTCGACAGCCCCTCCCCGGCGATCCCGAGCACCCAGTCCCAGCGCCGGCGGGCCAGCACCGGCGTCAGCCGCTCGCCGCGCCCGGTGCCCAGCGCCACCCCGCCGAGCAGGCTGAAGGGGACGTCGCTGCCCAGCACTGCGGCGAGCGCAGCCAGGTCGCCGCGAGTCGCCCGGGTCCCCCACAGTGCGTCGAGCGCCACCAGCGTCGCCGCGGCGTCGGCGCTGCCGCCGGCCAGCCCGGCCGCGGCCGGGATCGACTTGTCGACGGTCAGGTGGGCATCGGCGGCCACCCCGGCGTGCCGAGCGAGCAGCTCGGCGGCCTGCCAGACCAGGTTGCGCTGGTCGGTGGGCACGCTCGCCGGGCCTCCACTGCTCCCCGTCCCCTCGCCGCGGACGCTGAGCGAGAGCCCCTCGGCGCGGCGGACGGTGACCGTGTCGAACAGCGACACGGCGAGGAAGACCGTCTCCAGCTCGTGGAAGCCGTCGGCCCGCAGCGGCCCCACGCCGAGGTGCACGTTGACCTTCGCCGGCGCCCGCGCCGTGATGGCGCCGTTGCCGGCGAGCCGGCCGGGGCCGCCTGCGGTCGCGTTGCTCATCGGGTCATCCTGCCCGCCGGTCCACCGTCGCCGACCGGTGCACCTCGCCTCCCGGCCGCGGCACGCGCTACCGCCCCTCCGCGGTGACCGGGTCGGTGGCCGCGAGCCGGGCGAAGTCGGTGACCGACAGCTGCTCCCCCCGCGTGGTCGGGTCGATGCCGGCGGCGCGCAGCCGGGCCTCGGCGGCGGCCGGGCTGCCGGCCCAGCGAGCCAGCGCCGCCCGCAGGCCCTTGCGCCGGGTGGCGAAGGCCGCGTCGATGACGGCGAAGGTGGCCGCCCGGTCGCCGTCCGGCGCCGGTCGGCGGGTCAGCGCGACCAGTCCGGAGTCGACGTTGGGCACCGGCCAGAAGACCGGCCGCGGGACGTTGCCGGCCCGCCGGACGTCGGCGTACCAGGCGGCCTTGACGCTGGGCACCCCGTAGGCGGGCGTGCCGGGTGCGGCGGCGAGCCGGTCGGCGACCTCGGCCTGCACCAGCACCAGCGAGGTGCGGATGGTGGGCACCAGCTCCAGCAGGTGCAGCAGCACCGGGACGGCGATGTTGTAGGGCAGGTTGGCCACCAGGGCCGTGGGCGGGGGCCCGGGCAGCTCCTGCACCCGGAGGGCGTCCGCGGTCACCACGGTGAGCCGCCCCGCCACGTCCGGGGCCCGCTGGGCGACGGTCACCGGCAGCTGGTCGGCCAGCCGGGGGTCGATCTCCACGGCGGTCACGTGTGCGCAGGCGGGCAGCAGCCCCAGGGTCAGCGACCCGAGGCCCGGCCCGACCTCGCACACGACGTCGTCCTCGTGCAGGCCGGCGGTCCGGACGATCTTGCGGATCGTGTTGGCGTCGTGCAGGAAGTTCTGCCCGAGGGTCTTGGTCGGTCGCAGGTCCAGCTGCTGGGCCAGCTCGCGGATCGCGGCCGCACCGAGCAAGGCCGTCACGACCGGCCTCGCTGCAGGGGCCCGCCGCGAGCCTGCGCGCGGCGGGGCTCCGGCCCCGTCGCAGGGTCCCGACCCGAGCTCGCGAGGGCCGGGGGGCGACGGGGTCCTTCGACCTGCATCAGCCGAACAGGCGAGGGCCGCAGTGCGGCCACTGCCCTGCGCCGGAACGGGCGTACAGCATCTGCGCCCGCATGGTCTGCTCCTCGGCCGACGCGGCGGCCGGGTCACCGCTGCCCCCGACGGCGGACCAGGTGCTCGTGGAGAACTGGTACATGCCGCGGTACTTGCCGGTGCCGCTCACCGCGGTGGGCCGGCCACCGGACTCGCAGGCGGCCAGCGCGGCCCAGTTCAGGCCGTCGGCGCTGACCACGGCGGCCGGTGCCGCCGGCTTCTCCTTGGTGCCGACGGCCACCTGCTGGTCGACCGCCGGGGTGCTGACCTCGACGCCCAGCTGCTCGCGGCCGGTCTCGACCCCATCGGTGACGGTGACCCGCCAGGTGACCGTCTGCGCGCCCTCGACCCCCTGCTGGGTGACCGTGCGCTGCCCCTGGAAGGCGTTCGGGTCCGGCGTCTCGACGGTCGCGTAGTCCAGCGGCTGGACCTCGGTCACGTCGGTGACGACGACCCGGGTGACCCGCAGGACCATCGCGTCCAGCAGGGGCTGCTGCGGGTAGATCGAGGTGCGGTCGGTGGCCGACAGGGCGATGCCCTGCTCGGCCAGCAGGTCACCGGCGGTCGCCGCGGTGGTGGTGACCACGCGCTGCTGGCCGTCCGCGATCAGCGTGACGTCCTTGTTGGTGGTGATGGCGAGGTCCATGCCGTCCAGCGGCAGGCGCTGGCTGCGGCTGGCGGAGAGCACCAGCTCGTCGGTGCGGTACCCGAGCTCGGCCAGCGCGCCGTCGACCGAGAGGGCCGTCGTGTAGACGTCGGTGCGCACCCCGTCGACGGTCAGCGTCAGCGGGCGGGCGCGGTTGAGCACGATCGTGGCGCCGTCGCCGATGGCGTCGCCGGGGTCGGGCAGGACGACGTCCTGCGAGGCGGGCTCCAGGCCCTCGTCCGCCAGCACCTCAGCGGCCGTGCCGGCATAGGTGCGCACCTCGCGCGACTGGCCGTCGACGGTCAGGGTCACCGTCTTCTGGGCAGCGAAGTAGGCAGCGGAACCGCCCACCAGGCCCAGCAGGACCAGGACGAAGAGAATCGACTTCAGCGATCGGTGCACAACACATCCACGGGTCACGGGGCCCGGGCAGGGGAACGAGGGCGACAGCCGACGGACCTCACCCGGAGGGCGGCGCCCATCACCGTGCGGCCCGACGAGCTCCGGGTCCGGGAGCGGTCACCCGGGCAGGAACGAGCGCCCAGGTGTTCCCCACCCCGGCTTGTCGGTCACGGCACGATAACGAACGCCTGACGGAAGAGAACGGTGCGGGATCAAGAAACCACCATGTCGACTCAGCCCTCCGCAGGCGCGCCGACACGGTGAGTGAGAAACGCGCCATCAGCGCGCCAAGCCACCCGGGTCGACGCCGTGCGCAAGGCCACAGCCGGCCGTGCGCCCGGAACGCCTCAGGCCAGCGCGGGCGAGGCCTGCCGCACGGGGCGCAACCAGGTCACCAGGAAGCCGGCCACCACCAGTCCGGCGATGATCGCGGAGAACCCGCCCGCGACGAGGGCCACCGGCAGCAGCCCGGCGCCGTCGGAGGTCACCTGGTCGCCGAGGTCGATCGCGGCGCGGAGCAGCAGCGCCCCCAGCGGGAGCAGGGCGAGCACGCTGGCCGCGGCGACCGACAGGTGCGCGGTCCAGGTGCGCTGCGCCTCGTCGACCGGCACGTCGGCGCCCTCGGCGGGGAGCGGGCGCAGCCACACCCGCAGCAGGGCGGCCTCGGCCAGCAGCCATCCGGCCAGCGGCACCGCCGTCGCCGTCGCCACGACCGGCGACGCCAGGTCGTCGACCTGGAGCAGGGCGGTGAGCACCACCCCGGCGACCGCGGCGCGCATGGTCCACAGCAGCCAGAGCGAGATCTGCTCCGACCGCCGCGGCCGGCGCGCCGGGCTGGCCGTCGCCCAGCGCGGCCGCGGCCGGGTCGCCTCGGCCAGCAGCACGCCGGCCAGCAGGCCCACGGCGAGGGCGGGCACCCAGAGGAAGACCGACGCCTCGGCGAACAGCACCACCGTGCTGACCACCAGCGCCAGGCCGAGCAGCAGCCCGAGGAGCCGCACCCGGTGGGCATGGGTGGCCTGGCGGGCGAGCTGCGCGGTCGCCTCCGGCGTCACCGGGACGAACTCGACACCGGCGGAGGCGACGGCCCGGCGACCGGACGCGAGTGACCAGCCCCGGGCCAGCATGGCGGCCGGGACCATCAAGGCGATGAAGAGCACGACGGCGATGAGGCGGCCCACTCCCCCAGTGTGCCCCGGTTCAGCTGGCCGGGGGGCGGCCCACCCGCCTCAGTCGTCCCAAGGGCCGAAGACGCGCTCCGCGGTGGCGGTGAGGGCGCCGCACAGCTGGTCCAGCGGCACCCCGGTGACCTCCGCGAGCGCCCGGACCGTGTGCGGTACCAGCCGGGCGGAGTTCGGGCGCCCGCGCAGCGGGGCCGGGGTCAGGAACGGGGCGTCGGTCTCGACCAGCAGCTGGTCCAGCGGGGTGAGCGCCGCCGCCTCGCGCAGGGCGCCGGCGCTGGAGAAGGTGACCGTGCCGGCGAAGGACA